>DATCKF010000029.1:0-16019 GCA_036562395.1 Bacilli bacterium | reverse complement strand
ATTATTAGTAAATGTTGGAAAATAATTTGTTTTGCGTTATAATATAAGTGTAATTTGATGGAGGATTATAAATGAAAATTGAAGTTCCAGAATTATCGTTGATAATTTTATTTGGAGAACCTGAAAATATAA
This sequence comes from Bacilli bacterium, assembly GCA_036562395.1. GTDB lineage: Bacteria > Bacillota_I > Bacilli_A > ML615J-28 > CAG-698 > DUOT01. The sequence goes on along the minus strand of DATCKF010000029.1, from coordinate 15,887 downwards.
ATAAAATATCTCCATACTTTAAAAAAACAGAAGTTCTTTCTTTAGAAATGTGTAAAGGATTAATTGCTGATGACGAAAGTAATACTATCATTAATCAAAAGGCGATGGCAATACTTGATAATATTATTTCTTTACGACTTGAATTAGGAAAATTGACAGTTGTTAATGCAACAAATATCAAAAATCTGAAAGGATTTATTGAGATTGCGAAAAAGTATGATGTTGAGTCAATAGCAATCGTACTTAATCAAGTTCAAAATGCTTTTTTAGGTTGTTTAAAGAAAGAAGGATTTAATTTAATTCATGTTGTAAAATCACTTGATGAATTTGAAATAATCAAAGTTCCCTTAGCATGCAATTTAAAACATGAACATGGGCCATTTGATATTATTGGAGATGTGCATGGCTGTTATCAAGAACTCATCACTTTATTAAAAAAATTAGGATATGTTATAAGTGATGATTTCAAAGTAGTTCATCCTGACGGTCGAAAAATTATTTTTGTTGGTGATTTAGTTGATCGTGGGCCAGAAGTTGTAAACGTCTTAAAATTAGTCATGACAATGGTAAAAGATAATATTGCTTTATGTGTTCCAGGTAATCATGATATGAAATTATTGAGGAAACTAAAAGGACATGATGTTCAAATAACTCACGGTTTAGAAGGAACGGTAAAGCAACTTGAAAATCAAGCAATTGATGAAGAGATAATAAATTTTCTTGAAAATCTTGTTAGTCATTATGTCTTCGATGATGGAAAATTAATAGTAGCACATGCAGGATTAAAAGAACAATATCATGGACGCTTATCAAAAAGAGTCTTTAGTTTTGCTTTATATGGGGAAACGACTAATGAAACTGATGAATATGGATTACCAGTTAGAAATAATTGGGCTAAAGATTATTATGGTAAAGCTTTAGTAGTATATGGGCATACACCTCAAGAAGAAGTATTAATCATCAATAATACAATAAATATTGATACAGGTTGTGTCTTTGGTGGAAAATTAACTGCTTTTAGATATCCTGAAAGAATCTTTGTTGATGTGAAAGCTTATGATAAGTATTATGAACCTGCTCATCCATTTCTATTATCAACAAGTTTATGATAGATATAGGCCATATATCGATGATGCAGTAAAAGGTACTCCAGTTATTAATGATTATCAAAAACATTGAAAGGTCAAATTAAAGTGCTCGCAACTAATCCTCCAATCGTATTGATAAAAATGGTAAGTCATATAAAGTTAATTTAAGAAATGGAGCTGAAATGTTTGTACGTTATCAAGCGAACATGGAAGATTTAGAAAAGTTTGCTAATTCTGGGGTTGATTTAGTATGGATTTCATCACACGCAGATGCATCACCAAGATGCGCACCTTATCAAGGTAAACTAAATTCCATATATGGTACAAGTGGAGTAATTGATGGTATAAAATACGAGCCATTAGAAAATGCACTTTCAGGGCAAGAGGAGATGGCAATGGATGTATTAGTGGTTATAATTGCCGGCATAGATTAATTGAGTATCAAAAAGGTAGTAAGCCACTGCGTGATTATTCCCATGAGGAAATTAAAAAGCAATATGCAATAGATCAGAAGCAGAGACAATATGAAAACACTATTAGGCATCTTAAAGCAGAAGAAAAATTATTTAGAATAAATGGTGATATTGCAACAGCTAAGAGATTAAGACTAAAATGGCAAAAACTTAATGCTGAATATGAAAAATTTAGCATAGAAAATGATAGAGCCTTTTATCCGTGGAGAACAAGGATAGCTACAGAGGAGCGAGAATTTAGATTGAATGCCATGACCGAAGATGAAAAGCAAGAAATAATTCAAAGAGAATTTGATAAGACTCAAGATTTTCTTAGAAAACAGTTGAATGATAAAATAAAAGATGGTAAAATAATGTTGGGACTAAAAAAAGAAAGTCATGACAAACATAGAGTGGAGTCATAATATTATATAACAGGAAAGAGTATAATAACTATAGATAATGATACATTAGAAAATGAAGTCAAGCAAAAACATGGAACTGGGAAATTAATAGCAAAAAAAATACGTTTTAAAAACAAAAAAATCATAATATTTAGTCAAACTATAGGTTATTATGTAGACCAAATAACAGGTGATAAGATTGAAACAAATCGAGGTACAGTGCATTATTCAAAAAAAGGATTTCATGTTGTTCCTGCTAAACCATTAAAGGAGGTAACAATTATGGACATTAATTATTTTGCGAAATATGTAGATAAAATAGTAAGATTAATTACAACAAGTGGTAATATATATGAAGGTGTTGTTGAAGATATTTTTGATGAACTAGACACCGAAACCGAGGATGAATGTACTGTTTATATTACTAAAGTAGTAAAAGGTAATGGCATATTATTGCATCAAACTCCATTGTTTGGTATAAGTGATATAAAGTCAATTGAAATAATTGAAGATTAATTAGCACGCAATAAACAGCGTGCTTTTATTATACCCAATTTACAAAATTAAATAGTTTATAATTAGACGCTTTAAACAGCGTCTTTTTATATGCAGAATTGGTGTTGACGGTATATCACCTTAAAACAACAAAACGTGCTGAACCACGATAAAAGTTCAATTCGTTTGGCATACGTTAAATGCTCCATTAAAAACTATATAATTCGTGTCGCCCACGTTAAAAGCGGAAAGGAGAGTTTGTAAATGGAAAAATTAAAAGAATTGTTGGGAGAAGAAATTTTCAATCAATATGTAGCTCCTAAATTAGGCACCGATAAAAAATGGTTTTTCGGTGAGGGTGAGTTCATTCAGAAAGGAAGGTTCGATAAGATTAATAATCAAGCTAAAGATTTTATAGTTTAAATTGCGGAAAGAGATAAGCAATTAGAAGAACTGAAAAAATCAGCAAAAGGTAGCGAAGAATTAACTAAACAAATAGAAACATTACAGCAAGCCAACAAAAAGACAATTGAAAAATACGAAGAAAAATTAAAAGCTCGCGAAAAGGATAATCAAATTGAGACTGCACTTTTACAAGCTGGAGCAAAAACATTAAAGCAGTTAAGGCTTTAGTAGATCTTGCAAAAACAATTTGATAAACTTAGAAAAGATGAAAGCTATTTGTTTAATGTTACTCAAAAGAATGATGATGCTGGTAAAGATCCAAAATTAAATAATCGTAATTCTAACCCTGAAGATAAATTCGCTGAACGAAAGTGAAAAGAATTTTTTAATCATTAGAACAAATCTTGTTATTTTGATGATTTATTGTTATAATTAAAGTAGAATTCAACGAAATTTTTTATTAAATATTATTTGAAGGAGAAAAATTATGAATTGGGAAAACTTAACGTCACCAGAATTTGCCAAGGCAGTAAAAGAGACAGGAGTTTGTATTATTGCTTTTGGGGTTGTAGAAAAGCATGGAGAACACTTACCTTTAGGTACAGATTTTTTGAATGGTCACAAATTGGCAACAAAAGCAGCAGAAATTGAACCAGCAGTTGTCTTTCCACCATTTTATTTCGGGCAAATATATGAAGCTAAATGTTTTCCAGGAACAATTACTTTAAAACCAAATTTGTTATTAGAAGTAATTCAAAATGTTTTAGATGAAGTTGGTCGTAATGGTTTTAAGAAAATTATCCTTCTAAATGCGCATGGTGGTAATGATGCTTTCTTAAAGTTCGTTGCTCAATGCCAATTAGCAGAAGAAAAGCCATATCAAGTTTATATGTATGTAGGCGATCCTGAAGTAAGAAAATGTCATAGTGAAATTTTTGAAACGCAAATTCATGGTCATGCTTGTGAATGTGAGACAAGTGTATCTTTATATAATCATCAAGAACTTGTAAAGATGGATAAAGTACCGAAAGAGACAGTATATCCATTAAAACGATTAGCTCATGTTCCTAATTCATTTAGCGGTTTAAGTTGGTATAGTAATTATCCAGATCATTATGTTGGCAATGCAAATTATGCAACATATGAAAAAGGTGAAAAATATGTAAAGCTTCAAATTGAAGCCTTAGCAAAATTTATTAAGGATGTTAAAAATGATAAAGTTTTACCAAAACTAAGTGGGGAATTTTTTTCATTAGTTAATCACTAAGTTATCTATCAAAGGGGTTGGTGTATAATGGATAATTTAATAAAATGTTATGAAAAGCTTCGTAGTAAAATTAAGGCATATAATTATGTCTTAAGGACAATTAGCTGGGACTCAGCTACGGAAGCACCAAAAGGCTGTTTTGAATATCGAGGTAAGCAAGTTGGTATCATCACTGAAGAATTGCATAAGACGATAACAGGTGAAGAATATGCTAATTGTATTAACTCGTTATATCAAAGAATTGAAGATTTAGAACCTGTGCTCGCTCATGAAATCATTGAAGCCAAAAAGAGTCTTGATCGGATTTCTAAGATTCCAACATATGAGTTTGTTGAATATCAAGTTCTTTTAAGTTCAAGTCCTGAACAGTGGGTGAAAGCGAAAATCAGTAATAATTTTGAATTGTTTCGACCAACTTTAGAAAAAATTGTCGATTATCAACGTCGATATGTAAAATACTTAGAAACAGAAAATATAAAAAGTTATGATATTTTATTAGACAATTACGAACCAGGTTTTACAACCAAAGAATATGACAAATTCTTTGATTTATTAAAGAAGGATCTAGTTCCATTCTTTAAAAAAGTCTCAAAAATGAATTTAGATTTTGATGATAGTTTTGATAATCTCGTTTATTCTCATCGCCAACAAAAAGAATTTTGTGAATATCTTCAGGATGTATTATGCTTTGATCGTGACCGAGGATTAATGAAAGAATCGGAACATCCGTTTACATCCGGAGTATCAACTACTGATGTCCGTTTTACAGTGCATTATCATGAAGATGATTTTACTTCCTCCATCTTTTCTGCAATCCATGAAATAGGTCATGCTATTTATGAACAGCAAGTAAATCCAAAATTAGATGGAACATTCAGTGGGGGTGGGGCTTCTATTGGTATGCATGAATCACAATCGCGATTATATGAAAATATGATTGGACGTAGTTATGAATTTTGGGTTAAACATTATCCAAAATTACAAGAAATATATCCTGATCAATTACGAGATGTCACTGTTGATGATTTTCATAAATTAATCAATAAAACCGAAGCATCATTTATTCGTACCGAAGCTGATGAATTGTCATATCCATTACATATCATGCTTCGTTATGATCTTGAAAAAGGATTAATTAATGGTCAATATGAAGTAAAAGACATAGATAAAATTTGGAATGATTTATTTAAACAATACTTTGATTTAGAAGTGAAAGAACCAAGTTTAGGTGTTTTACAAGATATGCATTGGGCTAGTGGAATGTTTGGCTATTTTCCAACTTATGCTTTAGGTTCCGCATATGCAGCTCAAATATATCATCAGATGAATAAAGAACTAGATATTAAAAATATCATTAGTAGTGGTAATACAAAAGAAATTAATCTTTGGTTAAAAGAAAAAATTCATAAATATGGTTCCTCATTATATCCAAAAGAAATCCTTTCATTAATGACTAATGAAGAATTTAATCCTTCATATTATGTAAATTATTTGAAAGAGAAATATATGAAATTATATGGCCTTAAAAAAGATTGAAGTTATTGATTACGATAAACAATGGCAAGAGAAGTTTTCCGAGATTAAAAAATGTCTTCGGAAAACTTTTCCTAATTTACCTATCATTCATGTCGGGTCAACATCAATTCCCAATTTACCTGCAAAACCAATAATTGATATCGATATTGTTATCAAAGATATTAATGAATTACCAAAGATTAATGAAAAACTTAAGACCTTAGGTTATGAATTTCTTGGCGACTTAGGAATTATCGGTCGTTATGCTTATTCATATTCAAATTTACCTTTATATCCTCATCATTTATATGTTTGCTTGAATGATGGAAGAGGATATATCGAACACCGAATCTTTCAAAAATATTTATTAAAGTATCCATATGATCTTGATAGTTATGTTCATGGGCAAAACTGATTTTATTTTTAATTGTTTACATGAAAGTGGATATACTCGTTCAGAAATAAAAAAAAGTCTTTCCAGATTTTAATAATTCACTTATTAATATTACTGCAACCATCAAATCACACTATCATCTTCATGATAAATATGGCATCATTCCGGAAATTAATATTGGTAAAGCCCGTCATGTTTTCCTGATTGTCTTAGATGGAATGGGTGTAAATATTCTTGACAAACATCTTAATAAAAAGAGCTTCTTAAAAAGGCATAAAATAAAGGACATTACTTCAATATTTCCTCCGACCACCGTATCAGCAACTACCACTCTTATTAGTGGCAAATTACCGGGAGAAACAGGATGGATTGGTTGGAATCAATATTTTTCAGAAATTGATCATCATGTTGTTTTGTTTCGTAACCAAGATTATTATACAAATGAATTATTATCGCCAGAAAATATAAAAAAAAATACAATATCAACCATTATCGAAATCTGTAAATGTAAAAACATATTCGTTATTTCCAAGTTTTATTGAAGGTGGGTATCAAATATTTTCGGAAATTGGTGAAGAAATGATAAAAATTTCTCATTTAATGGAAGATACATATACATATGTTTATTGGGATGATCCCGATAAAACGATTCATGATTATGGATGTAATCACTATAATGTAAAAAAGGTCTTAACACAAATAAATGATGTTTTAGAAGAGGTAGCTAATAAACTTGGAAAAGATTCAATTTTAATTATTACCGCTGATCATGGTTTAATAGATACAAAAACCATTTATCTAAATAATTTTTCAGAGATTACAAAATATTTAACCAAATTACCTTCCCTTGAACAACGATATATGTCTTTTTATGTAAATGATAAAGAGGGTTTTGCGAAAGAATTTAATAAATACTTTGCAAGCTACTTTGATTTATATACGAAAGATGAGTTTTTAGAAAAAGGATTTTTAGGTAATGATTATGAAAAAGCAAAAGAATTCCTTGGCGATTTTATCGTTATCGCGAAAGATAAATATGCAATTGATGCAAGGCAAATAAGTAGAACTATTAAGAGTAAACACGCTGGAATAACATCACTAGAAATGATGGTTCCATTAATAATTTACCATAAATAGGCTACCAATTTTTTGGTAGCTTTTTTATGAAAACACTTGCAAAAAAATACAAGTTATTGTAAAATAAAAATGGTTTTTTAGAGGAGGTTATTTTTCATGAAACTAAAAGGTGCATGTCTATTTGGTCAATCAGGTGGTCCTACTTCGGTAATTAATGCAAGCGCTTCCGGTGTCTTCTTAGAAGCTTTGGAACAAGATTGTATCACCGAAATATATGGTGCTGAACACGGTATTAAAGGTATTCTCGAAGAACGATTTTTTGATATTCGTCAAGAAGATCTAAAAGAATTAGAATTATTAAAAAATACCCCTTCATCAGCATTAGGATCTGTACGATATAAATTGAAACCTGTTAATGTTAGCGATACTGATTATCGCCGAATCCTTGACGTCTTTAAAAAATATAATATCCGCTATTTCTTTTACAATGGCGGAAATGATTCCATGGATACATGTAATAAAATAAGCAAGTATTTACAACTTGCTGATTATGAATGCCGTATCATCGGAATTCCAAAAACAATCGATAATGACTTATATGGAACCGATCATTGCCCTGGATACGGAAGCGCTGCAAGATATGTTGCAACAACCATCATGGAACTATATCATGATATTCATGTTTATGATACAGGATTGATTACGATTGTTGAAGTGATGGGAAGAAATGCAGGTTGGCTAACAGCTGCAAGTAGTCTTGCATCATTAAAAGGTTTAGGACCAGACTTGATTTATTTACCAGAAGTACCTTTTGATGTTGATAAATTTGTGAGTGATGTGAAGAGGGTTGCGGAAAAGAAAAACAACAAAGTATTTGTTGTTTTATCAGAAGGAATTAAAGATATGGATGGTAAATACATATCTGAATATTTAGTTAGTTTAAATCGTGATTCCTTTGGTCATGCGCAATTAGGTGGAGTTGCTACTGTTTTAGCTGGTATCATTAGTGATAACTTAAAAATAAAAGTCCGCCCAATTGAATTAAGTTTACTACAACGATGTGCTGCGCATTTAGCTTCAGGTCGAGATGTAGAAGAAGCATTTATGGCAGGTAAAATGGCAGTCAAATTTGCTATTGAAGGCGAAACTGACAGTATGGTTATTATTGAACGTTTACCAGGAAAAGAGTATAAAATTCAATATAAATTGCTTGATATTCGTCATGCTGCAAATACGGAAAAGAAAATTCCGCTTTCATGGTTGAATGAAGATAATACCGGAGTCAATGAACAATTTATCAATTATGCTTTACCTTTAATTCAAGGTGAAATTACATTCCCATTAGAAGATAATCTTCCTAGATTTGCAAAATTGAAAAAAGTTTTAGTAAATAAGAAGTAGACTGCGTGAGCAGTCTTTTTTTCATAAAGATAAATAGATTTGAGAATAATAACAACGGTGATAAAATGATCAAATTTTTAAAATACGTTTTAAAATTTTTCACAAACCGTTTCTTTATTGTATCACTTTTATTATTATTCCAAATTGCAATTGTTATTTATGCATTATATAAAATCACAACTTTTGGTTACACAATGATTGCAGGTCTTGAAATTTTAGGAATCGTCATTGTATTATTTATTTTAAATCGTGATTTTCATCCTGAATATAAAATTCCATGGATAATATTTGTGTTATTAATGCCACTTGCTGGTTTTTGCTTTTATTTAATTTATGGTCGTGCACATCCTCCAAAAAGATTTGCGAATAAAATGAGTAAAGTTATAAGCAATAAAATACATCAACAAGTGATGGAAAATATTGAGTTAAGAGATTTAAATCATCAAAGATTAGCAACTTATATTAAAAATACAAGCGGAAATGCTTTATTTAAAAACACAAAAGTTTCATATTTAACTCCAGGTGAAGAATTTTATCAAGAATTAAAAGAATCATTACAATCTGCAACTAAATTTATCTTTTTAGAATATTACATTATTCAAGAGGGAAAGATGTGGAATACAATTTTAAATATCTTAGAGGAAAAAGTTAAACAAGGTGTTGATGTTCGTTTAATATATGATGATTTTGGTTGTATGAGAAGAGTTCCTTTTAATTTTCGAAAGAAAATTAAAAGTCTTGGTATTCAAGTAGTTAATTTTAATCCTTTCATTCCCCGCTTATCAACATTTTTAAATTATCGTGATCATCGCAAAATTGCTGTTATTGATGGGAATATTGGTTTTACTGGTGGGGCAAACTTAGCAGATGAATATATAAATCTAGTAAAAAAATATGGACATTGGAAAGATTCTGCCTTAAAAATTGAAGGTGAAGCTGTTTTTACATTAACATCACTGTTTTTAGAATTATGGGATTTTAGTACCAAAACAAATTCTCAATTAGAAAATTACCTTCCAAATGTGAAAGTAGAATCGGATGGGTATGTGCAAATATTTGGTGATTCTCCATTCGATGGTCATACAATTACGGAAAATGTTTATATTAATATAATTGGTAATGCGAAAAAGTATGTTTATATTACCACTCCTTATTTAATTATTGATAATGAGATGTATACAACTTTAAAAACATGTGCGTATAGTGGTGTCGATGTAAGAATTATAACTCCTAATATTCCTGATAAAAAATCTGTTTTTTTCTTAACGAAATCCTATTATCGGAAGTTAATTGAAGCTGGTGTTAAGGTTTATCAATATCTACCCGGATTTATACATTCCAAAGGAATCATCAGTGATCAAGATATTGCCGTTGTCGGTTCGGTAAATTTAGATTTTCGTAGTTTATATCTACATTTTGAAGTTTCTTGTGTTTTATATCAAAATGAATGTTTAAAAGATATTAAGCGTGATTTTGAAAAAATATTTGAACTATCAAAAGAAATGACACTTGAAGATGTTAAAAAGATTCCAATAACCCAAAAAGCAATTGCGTTTTTTATGAAAGCGTTTGCGCCATTGTTATAATTAAGAAAATATAGGTGATTGTTTTGAAAAAGTTAATATCAAAAATTGATACCTTTTTTAAAAAAGTAAATAAATTAAATAGTCGTTATGAAATTACTTTAGAAAGTGCAGCGACTTCATTTTATATTATTGTTGCCCTCTTTTCAATTATTGTCTTAGGAATTCAAATTTATTCAGTTTTCTCCGATGATTTAGAAGATTTTATTGTATCCAAGGTATTTGAAATTATTAATCCGATTTATCATTCTGTCTTTCAAGATATTTCTCCAGTTTTATCATTAAATTCTTTTTCCATTGTCATTTTAATTAACTTTTTTTGGTCATCATCAAAAATTTTAAATGGCTATAATAATGTTGCTGATCGTATATATGAAGAGGTCAAAATCCGAAAAGGATATATCAAAAGACTTAGTTCTTTTTTAATGTTTTTGATGTTACTTTTTATTGTCTTGTTTGAAATTGCATTTATTGTTATAACTGATCGGTTAATAAAAGAGTTTTTTAATAATCTAATTATTTTACATATTATCCAGTTTATTATAGAACTTTTAATCCTCTTTTTCACAATCTCCATTCTTTATATCTATGCTCCACCTGTAAAAATGAGAGTAAAAGATGTCTTTACTGGAGCAGTGATTTCAACTGTCAGCATTTATATTATCCTTGTCATTTTTATTCTTATCTTTGATATTTATCGAGGATTAAATATCACCTATAGTGCCTTAACAATTGTTTCTATGTCATTTTTATTTTTATATATCATCAATGTCATTTTAATTGTTGGCATTGTGATTAATTATCGAATCAATAAATTTGGTAGGATTTTTCATAAGTAAAACATTCATTATAACCAATACTATTAGTGAATACAAAAAAGGAGATGAATTATTTGAAAAAAGTTCTTTTTCTTGTATTCGCTCTAATGTTTTTATATACCCTCCCTAAGATAAATGCGAAAACCTATGGTTGGGGGTTTAAAAGAAATGATAACCATGAAACCCCAGAAATAGGGATTTATGCTCGGGAAATTGAAGGTACGTCAAGTTACTATATCGGAAATCCCAAAAAGAAAGAAGTCTATCTAACTTTTGATGTCGGTTATGATGATGGAACATTAGAACATTTACTAAAAGTTCTTGATGAGAAAAATGTTAAAAGTACATTTTTTGTGACTGGAGACTTTATAACTCGCGAAAGTGAATTGTTAATGAAGATTGTGGAAGCGGGACATATCGTTGGAAATCATACATGGGGTCACAAAGATATTACAAAACTGTCATTTGATGAATTAAAAGATGAGCTTTATAAGGTCGAAGATCAATACTATCAATTGACTGGAAAAATGATGATTAGATTTTTTCGACCACCAGAAGGCACTTTTAATAAAGAAGCGTTAAAAAATGTTCAAAAGTTAGGGTATAAGACTTTTTTCTGGTCAATTGCTTATCGAGATTGGGAAGATATTAACCGTGGGAAAGACGTAGTTGTGGATGCAGTTATTAATAACTTGCATAATGGCGCAATCATCTTATTGCATACGGTCTCCATGGATAATATTGAAGCTTTACCGATTATTATTGACCAAATTAGGGCTAATGGGTATACAATTAAAAACTTAGATGATTTTATGGGTTCAGAGAAATTATTTCCTCTGAACTTTTTAATTATAGAATAAATATTTTTGTGCCACACACTTTTACCTTTACATTTAATGAATAATAAGTTATAATATTATTGAATGATAGATGAGATTTTTATCTATTAATAATATAGGGAAGGTGTACAATGAGTAAACATTTAAAAAGATTAATGAGTTTTTGTTTGTTGCTTATTCTTGGACTATTTGTCAGCTTCAATATTCATGCTGCCGATGTTACCGATGTTGACGGAGCAAAATATTATGTTGATAAAGTAAAAGTGGAAAATTCTCTTCCATATGGAATAAAGCAAGCAACTCATATTTCATACTCTAGTGTTGCTCCTGGGCAAGGCACTGGAAATGCAGCTGGATTAGGTGGCGGTGGGCTTATTGTTGCTAATCAATATTATCCCCAACAAGTTAATATTCTCGAAATTCCTTCATCAGAAAATATTAAAATCACGCCATGGGCAACAATTAAACCTTTTAACTGGACTCTTTCAACTGTAAAAGAAATGATTTGGGATTTTGAATCTAAAAATCCAGGATATCGTGTCATTGCCGCTATTAATGGAGATTTCTTTGATATTAGTGCCAAAAATCCTTTTCCATATACTCCAAGTGGAGTTCATGTTTCTGGTGGAAACTATTATAAATCAAGTGCTTCCAAAACTGTTGGCTTTCGTAATGATGGTTCAAATGATCCATTAGTAGGAAATGAAACTTTCCAAAGAACCATAAAAATGCAACTTGATGTTTACGATGAAAATAATCAAATTGTAAAAGAATTTGAAATTGATAAAATTAATAATGTTCCTGCGAATAATGAAATTGCAATATATTATGCTACACGTGATGCCAATCACAAAACGCTTCCTATTAGTGTAAGTGATGGGTTTATTGTTGAAAATGCGGAATATGCATTACCACATTCTAATAATGATTTTTATGGACTTGGTACAATCTCTCGCAAGGGAAGTGCAACATTAGGTGATGGACAATTTGCAATTGTTAGTAATAATCAAGAAGTAACTAATGCTTTAGGTACAGGTGTAAAAATCCGTGCGCAATTTGAATTTACTGGTGACTATGCCGATATCGAAGATGCGATCGGAGTTGGCGAAACAATTTTATATAATGGTGTTCGTAAAGGTTCTGATACTGTTCGTCATCCTCGTACAATGGTTGGTGTTAAAGCTGATGGTACAATTATTATGACGGTTGTTGATGGACGTCAACCAAACAAGAATATGTATGGCGCAACATCATATGAAATGGCAGCGATCTTAAAACATTATGGTGCAGTTGAAGGTTATAATCTTGATGGTGGTGGCTCTTCAACAATGGTTATTCTTGATAATGGTGAATATAAAGTTATGAACTCACCTTCCGATGGACATGAACGAAGCGATTCAAACTGCCTATTAATTACTGTTAAAGTTCCAGAAATTGAATATAATGTCTCAAATATTACAACTACTGGCTTTACAGTAAATGCAAATGTTAAGAATAAAAATAATCATGATTTTGACAATTTATATGTTGGAATTGGAGAAAATCTAGTAAAAGTGGTTGATGGAAAAGCAACATTTACAAATTTAAATGTTAATACAAGTTATTTTTTAAGATTTTATGGCGAAAAGAATGGTAAATATAATCCATTAGCAATTGACTTTAGAGCATCAACTGCGAAAGAAAAACCAACGATTACACATCTTTCATTTGTTCTTGATGGCAATGATCTCGTCTTTACATTGCAACTTAATGATCCTCAAAATTCCGTGAAGAATCGACAAATAATTATTGGTGATTTAGTGCAAATGGTGACTGGTGGTACGGCAACCTTTACTGATTTTAATGGTGATTTACTTGATCATTTACAAGTAAAATTAACATACAACTTAAATGATGGTCAAGGGGACGTTGATGAAATTGTCACAACTTTACCAATGTCTTGTGGTGTAAAAGAAGCGTTATTTATTGCAATGAATGATTTGAAATTTAAAATTGCAAATATATACAATAAATGAATAAAAGGGTGAATAGTCACCCTTTTTTATATGTTCTTACTTTATTTCTTGATTATCAATTATAATTACGGTATAATGGTTAAGAGGTGAAAGAATGAGGATGCTTAGAAAAATTTCGAGTGCCTTAATTATTATTCTTCTTACAATCTTTATCAACGTAAATATCTTTGCAAGTGATGTAACAGAAATTAACGGTGCTCGTTATTATGTAGAAGAAGAAATTATTCGCAATGAATTATCAAAAGGTGTGATTCAGCATACAGATATATCTTATTCGAGTGCAAAAGAATGTACTTCGACTGCTGCTGGTCTTGGCAGTACAGAAACGTTTGTTCCTGATAAATATTACCCTCAACAAGTTAATGTTTTAGAAATTCCTAGTTCAAACGAAATTAAAATAACTCCTTGGGCAAATATTAATTCTGCTGGATGGACTTTATCAACAGTCAGATCGATGATTATCGATTATGAACGTGATAATCCTGGCTATAAAGTTATTGCAGCAGTTAACGGAGACTTTTTTGATATCAATGGAAATAATAACTTTCCATATACTCCAAATGGCGTTCATGTTTCCGATGGAAATTTTTATAAATCTTCCTCAACAAGAACAGTTGGGTTTAAGAATGATGGTTCTAGTGATCCTTTAGTTGGAAATGAAACATTTACAAGAACTGAAAAAATGATTTTAGCAATCTTTAATGAAGAAAATGAAGTAATTAGGGAATTTACAATCGATAATATTAATAACAATCCTCAAGATGGGGAAATTTCACTTTACTATGCCAATAAGGATGCCAATAAAAAAATAGTTCCTATTGATGTTGAGGATGGGTATGTTGTTGAAGGGGCTGAATTCGCACTTCCTCATTCTAATAATGATTTTTATGGACTTGGAAAAATTTCCAAAAAAGGAAATGCTACATTAGGTGCTGGACAATTTGCCATTGTAAGTAAGAATCCTATCGTTACTCAAGCATTAAGTGTCGGTTTAAAAATCAGAGTTCAATATGAATTTAGTGGAGATTACAAAAATATCAAAGATGCAATTGGTGTTGGGGAAACGATTTTATACAATAGAGAGTATACTGGAGCTGATAAAAATCGTCATCCACGTACGATGATTGGTGTTAAAGAAGATGGAACAATTATTATGACCGTTGTTGATGGTCGTCAATCTGATAAAGGAATGTATGGAGCAACTTCAGCTGAGATGGCAGCCATCTTATCACATTATGGAGCGGTTGAAGGATATAACCTTGATGGTGGAGGATCATCAACGATGATTATCGTTAATGATGGTGAATTACAAGTAATGAATTCTCCTTCTGATGGTCGTGAAAGAAGTGATTCAAACTGTCTTATCATTTCAGTAAAAGTTCCAATTATTGAACATTCAGTATCCAATGTTTCCGAAAGCTCATTTACCATTAATACTAATATTATCGATAAAAATGGTTTTGAATTTGACAAACTATATGTTGGCATAGAAGATGAAATTAAAGAAGTAATTAATGGTAATGCGTCTTTTACAAACCTAAATCATAATCAAAAATATGTTTATCAATTTTATCGTCAAATTAATGGCGAATTTATCGATTTTGGTTTTGAAGGTGTTGTATATACTGCCAAAACAATGCCGGAAATAAACTATATAAATATATATTACAATAATAAGACGTTGGTTGTTGAAGTAGATATGAATAATCCTGATGAAGCAATTAAAAAATGCTTAGTTTATATAGGGGATAAATATGCTGCAGTTAATAATGGTCGCGCAAACTTTTATAATTTTCAAGGTTCTATTGAAAATATAAAAGTTGAATTAACATATGATTTAAATGATGGTAATGGCCAAAAGAAAAAAGAAATAACCAATTTTAGAATTCATCTTGGTATTGATCTTTTCCTTGACATTGCGATACATAAAATTAATGTAAAAATCACAAATATTTATAATTAAGTTTTTATACGGTGATATTTTATATATTACCGTTTTTTTATTGAAATAAACTTTATTTTTTTGTATAATAAATGCGTTGAGGTGAACTATGATTAAAACAAGCAAAAGAATTTTAATTAGCATATTATTAATCTTATTAGTTTTTATCAATATTAATATATATGCTAATGA
>DATCKF010000022.1:0-3751 GCA_036562395.1 Bacilli bacterium | reverse complement strand
TCAAGCAATTAGAGTTAATACCCTAAAGGCAACAAAAGATGAAGTGATTAACGAGTTACAAAAAGATAAGATTAATTATCAGGATAGTGGGCTTGTAAAAAATGGGTTGATTGTTGAAGAAAGTATCATTAATCATCCATTGTTTACTGAAGGAAAAGTAATCATCCAAGATCTTGCTAGTCAATTAGTATCCGAAATAATTAACCCTGAAGAAAATAGTATCATTCTTGACTTATGTAGTGCTCCAGGAGGGAAAGCAAGTCATCTTGCAAGCATGATGAATAATACTGGTTCCATACATGCTTGTGATATTCATCCTCATAAACTTAAATTAATGGAAGAAAACTTTAAAAAACTTGGAGTTACAAATGTTACCTTACAACTAATTGATGCAAGACTCATTAAAGATTATGTCAAGGAAGAAGCTTTTGATTATGTCCTTGCTGATTTACCTTGTAGTGGTCTGGGTGTATTAGGTCATAAAGTTGATTTAAAATATCATCTTCAATATGAAGCAATATTAGATATTATCAAATTACAAAAAGAAATTCTTGATTCAACATATATGTTAGTTAAAAAAGGAGGTTATTTCATTATTAGTACTTGCACTTTGAACAAATTAGAAAATGAAAACCAAGTAAAAGAGTTTCTTACGAATCATCCTTTTTTTGAAATTGTTGAGGAGAAAACAATTTTACCATTTGAATATGGAACAGATGGATTTTATATCTGTAAATTAAGGAGATTGTAATGGAAAATATTTATAACTTTACAAAAGATAAATTACAACAAAAATTACAAGAACTTGGTGAAAAACCATTTCGAGCTACCCAGATATTTGAATGGATATATAAACAAGATGCGTTAGATTTCTTTGAAATGTCTAATATCAGTAAATCATCCCAACAAAAATTAGCTGATGCTTTTTCCTTCTCCCGTTTACAAATTGAAAAAGAACAGATATCAAGCGATGGAACGAGAAAATATTTATATAAACTAGAAGATGGAAATTATATTGAAACAGTGTTAATGCGTTTTAATTATGGCAATAGTGTATGCATTTCAACGCAAGTAGGATGTAATATGGGATGTAGTTTTTGTGCTAGTGGCATGAACCGTCGCAAACGCAATTTAGAAACATATGAAATGGTTTTACAAGTCTTAATGATAAATGAAATCTTAAAGCAAGAAGGAACCCGTGTAAGTCATGTTGTGATTATGGGAATTGGCGAACCTTTTGATAATTATGATAATGTAATTGATTTTATTAAAATCATTAATGATGAAAAAGGTTTAGAAATTGGTGCTCGTCATATTACCCTTTCAACATCCGGTTTAGTTCCGAAAATTTATGACTTTGCCCTCCTTCCTTTGCAAGTTAACCTTGCAGTAAGTTTACATTTTCCAAATGATGAATTAAGATCATTATATATGCCGATTAATCGGATATATAATCTTGAAAAATTATTTGCAGCCTTAAAGTTTTATTATGATAAAACCGGGCGTAGAATTACTTTTGAATATATTTTACTTGATGGTATTAATGATACTCTTGAATGTGCTTATCAATTGATCAATTTACTTAAAGGAATAAATTGTTATGTTAATTTGATTCCAATGAATGAAACTAATGGCAGGTTTCGAAGAAGTTCGAAAGCCAATACCGATCTTTTCTTTGACACTTTAATGAAAAATAATATTAGTGTGACATTACGAAAAGAACAAGGGCATGATATTGATGCTGCTTGTGGACAATTACGAATAAAAACGGAGATGGCGAATGCAAGGAAGAATTGTTAAGGCGATTAGTGGTGAATATACAGTTAGTACTGATGCGGGTTTAGTTGTTTGTAAACCCTTAGGAATTTTCCGCCATAAAAATATGTCTCCGAAAGTCGGCGATATCGTTACTATTAAAGATAAAATGATTCATGAAATCGCCCCAAGGCAAAACGATTTAGTAAGACCATGTATTGCCAATGTTGATAAAGTATTTATCCTTACTTCCCTAACAAAACCAGACTTCAATTTAAATTTACTTGATCGCTTAATTAGTGTTGCTGAATGGGAAAATATTAAAATTGTTCTTATCTTTACGAAAATGGATTTAATAGATCATGAAAAGTATATAAAAGAAATAGCTTATTATCAAAACTTATATCCTGTTTACTTGATGCCAGGAAGTCGAAATGATATTATGAAAGAAATCGATAATAATATATGCGTTGTTGCTGGGCAAACTGGAGTCGGGAAATCAACATTAATCAATACTCTTGATCCATCATTACAACTTGAAACAGATGAAATATCAATAGCCTTAGGAAGAGGAAAACATACAACAAGGCATGTTGAATTGCATAAGATTGGCGAAGGATGGATTGCTGATACACCAGGATTTGGGATAACAGATTTAGAAATGGATTTATTATCATTATCACATACGTTTATCGAATTTTTTGAAACGAAATGTAAATTTGCAAAATGTTTGCATATTGCAGAACCTGGATGTGAAGTAAGGAAAAAAGTCGAAAATGGAATTATCCTTCCTTCCCGTTATGAAAATTATCTGACATTTGTAAATGAAATCAAGAATCGGAAAAAAGCTTGGGAGTGAAAATATGGCAATTATTGCACCATCAATTTTATCAGCTGACTTTTCACATTTATACGACGAAGTAAAATCAGTAAGTTATGCTCCATTTCTTCATATTGATGTCATGGATGGACATTTTGTTCCGAATATCAGTATCGGAGCAATGGTTTATAAAAATTTAAAAAAACATTTTTCAATGGTTTTTGATGTTCATCTGATGATAACTGATCCATTGAAATATGCAAAGCAATTTGTTGAAGCAGGTGCTGATTATCTTACTTTTCATTATGAAGCCGCAAGTGATGTCGATCAAGTCATCAATCACTTTAAAGAGTTGAATGTGAAAGTGGGAATGTCGATTAAACCAGGAACGGATGTAAAAGTATTAGATAAATATTTAGATAAACTTGATTTAGTATTAATCATGTCGGTTGAACCCGGATTTGGAGGTCAAAAATTTATTCCGTCAAGTTTAGATAAAATAAGATATTTGAAAGATAAAAAAAAGGACCATCATTTTCTTATCGAAATTGATGGTGGGATTAATCTTCAAACTGGTAAAGAAGCAATTCTTGCCGGTTGTGATATATTAGTTGCTGGTTCATATATATTTAATAGTAATAATCGTCATGAAGTAATAAAGGAGCTTGAAAAATTATGATTGTGAAAATAGTTTGTGCGGGACTTGATCATTTTTCAAAATTATATAAGCCTGATGAAGGAGAGTATTTAATTGGTGTCGATGCGGGGGTTGATACGTTAATTAAAAATCGTTTGCGTGTTGATCTAGCAATTGGTGATTTTGATAGTAGTAAAACGAAAGATTTGCAAAAGAAATGCAAGAAAGTAGTGTCATATGATTCACATAAAGATCAAAGTGATCTAGAATTGACCCTTCAATATTTATCTTTGAATTATTCAAAGATCGATTACTTATCTAATAAAGTCATTGATAATATTTATGTTTATAATGCAACTGGCAAACGTCTTGATCACTATCATGCTACTATCAATGTCTTAATTAAATATACACATTTAAATATCAAATTGATTGATAAAAATAATTTAATTTATATTGTCAATTCGAAAACGGAATTTAAGAAACAAGGATATAAATATATTTCCTTTTTCTCAGTTGATGAAAATACTGTTATTAGC
>DATCKF010000021.1:0-4761 GCA_036562395.1 Bacilli bacterium | reverse complement strand
TAAACCTAATGGAGAAAGTATGGATATTCCTATTCGTTCATCATTTAGAGAAGGTTTAACAATGTCAGAATTCTTCATCTCCAGCCATGGTTCTCGTAAAGGTTCAACTGACACCGCCTTAAAGACTGCTGAATCAGGATATTTAACACGTCGTTTAGTTGATGTCAGTCAAGAAGTTGTTGTTCGTGAGGATGATTGCGGAACTGATAAAGGTATGGATGTTTCTGAATTACGCGAAAGCGATGGAAATATCATCGTTCCTTTAATTGACCGAATCCGTGGACGTTTTGCAAATAAAACTGTATATCATCCAGTAACTAATGCTGTTTTAGTTGAAGCTGATGAGTACATTGATGATAATAAAGCTGAAGAAATTGTTAAAGCAGGAGTTAAGACAGTTAATATTCGCACAACCTTAACATGTGATTCTCGTGATGGTGTTTGCGTTAAATGTTATGGATCTGACTTATCAACTGGAGAAATTGTTGAAAAAGGTGAAGTTGTTGGAATTATTGCTGCTCAATCAATAGGTGAACCAGGTACACAATTAACAATGAGAACCTTCCACTCTGGTGGTGTTGCCGGTGAAGATATCACTCAAGGTTTACCACGTATTCAAGAATTGTTTGAAGCTCGTGAACCAAAAGGAAAAGCAATTATTTCGGAAATTGAAGGAATAGTTCGCGAGATTAAGCCAGAAAAAGACAATCGTTATGAAATCGTTATTGAACATTATTACAATAAAAAACCAGTCATCAATAATGGCGAAGTTGAAGTTAAAACATATTTAACTGATAGCGGAAAAGTACCGATTGTCAAAGAAAAAGAATACGTAAAAGCTGGACAACAATTAACTGAAGGATTTATTCATCCTAAAGAATTATTACGTGTATCGACTGTAGAAGAAGTTGAAGCATATATTTTACGTGAAGTTCAAAAAGTTTATCGTTCACAAGGTGTTGAAATTGCCGATAAACATATTGAAATCATTATTAAACAAATGCTACAAAAAGTAATTGTTGTCAATGAAGGTGATACTAATTATTTACCTGGTGCACAAGTTTCAAAATATAAGATTATTGATGCTATTCGTAAATGTGCAGCTAAAGGTCTTAAACCACCAGTTGTAAAACCATTATTATTAGGTATTACAAGAGCATCATTGAAATCTGATTCTTTCTTATCAGCTGCATCATTCCAAGAAACAACAAGAGTCTTGACTGAAGCTGCAATTCGTGGTAAGAAAGATATGCTTGAAGGCTTAAAAGAAAATATTGTTATAGGTGGATTAATTCCAGCTGGTACAGGTGCTGTTGATGTATCTGATGAAGATATTATCATTAAACAAGACAAATAATCAATAAATCCGAAAATGATAATCGTTTTCGGATTTTTTTCTTGTCAACTATGTCAATTTATGATAAAATTTGGAGAAAGTTAAGAGGAAAATATGAACAAGATTAGGAATATACTAAACAGCAATTATTTTATCGCTTTTATATATTTAATAACAATTATATGCTGGTTTTATCATTGGCAAAATCTTGCGATTATAATATATTTAATAAGTGCGATTGTCATTATTATTTTTAATGCTAACAGGATCAATCTTGCGACTTTAATTATGGCTGGGATTATTAGTTTTCGGGAAAAGAGTTTTTCCGGGAATGCAAAATTATTCATTATCATCTTTTTAATTGTCTTACCTTTTATTGTCTATGATTTTTTTAAAAATCATCTTAAAGTCAATGATTGGATATTTATTTCGATGTTTTTAATCGTTGTTGCGAGCATTTTATCATTAATTAACTCAAATCGTGAAAATATTAATTATGTCATTATGGGGATTTTACAAACAGGTGCTTTTGCATTAATTTATTTATACTTTATCAATAAGCATCAAAAAGATGATTTTTTGTATATTGCGAAAAATGCAACCGCACTTGGCCTTGCAATTGCCATTGAATTTATTCTTTATATCATTACATATCAAGGTGATACCTTGGGGAAAGATATTGATCTTGGATGGGGAATATCCAATGGGATTGCGATGCTTGAAATGATGATGATACCTTTAATTATTTATCTTTATTCATCAAATCAATCCAATACTTATTTGTTATTATCGGTTATTGTTGTTTTTGTTGTCATCGTTTTAACATTAAGCAAAGGGGCTTATTTAACTCTTTTAATCATCATTTTCCCTTTATTTCTTGTAACATATATGAAAATACCTGACCGCAAGAAATTTATTAATGATATTATTTATAGTTTATTTGTTTTTACATTTTTATTATATTTAACAAGTAATATTGAATTTATTAAAAATGGATTTTTAACGTATTTCAAGAAAATGAATGATCGTGGATGGTTTAATGATCAAAGTCGTGTTGAAATATATAAAATCGGATTAGAGACCTTTAAAATATTTCCGATTTTTGGTGGAGGAGCATATACTGGAGGATATTATTTAGGGAAACATGGATTATCTATTACCACATATCATAATTATCTTATCCAAATCCTTGCAACCATTGGTATAACTGGTTTTATTGCTTTTATAATGTATTTATACAACATTATTCGAAGAATAATAAAAGTTAATCATTTATATAACTTTTGTATACTATTTGACATCATCGCCTTAATGTTACATGGATTAGTTGATAATACATGGTTTAACCCAATGGTAATGGTGATTGTATCTATTTTCTTTTCAACAATCCTCACAGAAAAAGATATAAAAAATCTTAATAATACCTTAAATTAAAAATATATTATTATTGACATAAATTTTTAAAATTGATAATATTATTAATGACCCGACCGAGCGGTCGGGTACATTTAATGAGAGGTAGTAATATGAGTAATTATAGTGTAAGAAAACCTATTTCTATTCTCATGGGAATTTTAATTACGATTGTTTTAGGCATTTTTAGTATTACAAAATTACCTTTAACATTATTCCCTGATATTAATTTACCATATATTGTTACAATAACTACTTATGAAGGTGCAAGCCCAGATACAGTAGAAAGAGAAGTAACTTCTAAAATTGAAGCAGCAGTACAAACGATTGGAAATTTTGAAGAAGTACAATCAATGAGTAATGAACATTTCGGAGTATCCATTATCACGTTTGCGCAATCAACAAATATGGATGCGGTAATAATTGAATTACGAGAATTAATTAATAATATTAGTTTTGATGAAGGCGTTGGTAATACGCGAATATTAAGGATCAATCCTGATATGTTACCGGTCGTTACAGTTAACCTCTTTAGATCATATGATGAAGATTTAACAGACGAAGAAATATTAATTCGCAATACCGAATGGATTAATCAAGATATCATTAAAGAATTGCAAAGTATTCCTGGGGTTGCTGATATTGGAGTGACAGGAGCTGCTGATGTCGTCTTACAAATTAACTTAGATAATAATTTACTAGCAAATTATAATTTAGATAATAATAAGGTTTTATCAATTATTGAAGAACAAAATATTGGCGGCCTAATTGGTGTTGCTCTTGATAATGGTGAAATCAGAATGCTTTATCTTGGTAATAAAATTGCAAGTTTAAATGATATTAAGAAATTACCAATAACCAAAAAAGATGATGAAGTAATTACTTTAGAGCAATTAACCATTGAAAATGGAATTAAATATGTCAATGGTAATCAAGAAAATTACTCCAAAATAAATAATCAACAAGGAATTCAAATTTCATTCCAAATGCAAACCAATTATAGTATTACTGAAGTAAGTAATAATATTATTGAAAGATTGGATGAGATTGTTGCAAAGGAAGAAAATGCTTCCTACAAAGTACTTTTAAATCAAGGCGATTATATTGAATTATCAATTAAGTCCGTTCTTGATAACTTAATAATTGGTGGAATTCTTGCCATCTTCATTCTGTTGTTATTCCTAAAAGATCTTAAACCAACTCTTATTGTCGGACTTTCCATTCCAACTTCAGTTATAGCTTCCTTCATGTTAATGTATTTTGCAAATGTTAGCTTGAATGTCGTATCAATGGGAGGATTGGCATTAGGGATTGGAATGCTAGTTGATAATTCAATTGTCGTTATTGAAAATATATATCGTTTAATAGGTGAAGGCAAATCGAAGATAGAAGCAGCGATTTATGGCGCCAAACAAGTTACTGCTGCTATTATCTCATCAACGTTAACGACAATTGCTGTTTTCTTCCCGATAATCTTTATTGAAGGAATGATTGCTGATGTCTTTATGGATATGGCCTTAACCATTGCCTTTTCTTTAGGTGCAAGTTTAATTATTGCTTTAACCCTTGTACCATCAATGGCTTCAAGAATGTTAAACGATAAAAAACAGCCTAAAGAAGGAATTATTATTCGTAAGACTAAAGAATTTTATGATAAAAGTATAACTTTTGGATTAAAACATAAATTCCTTGCTATTATTGTGATTGTTTTAATCTTTGCTGCTTCAAGTTTTGCTGTGATTTCAAAAGGTTTTATTATGTTTCCAGAAACTGATGAAGGTACTATTAATATTAGTATCGATTTGTCTTCGAATGTAAAATTTAAAGATAAAGCTTTATATGCTGATAAAATTACTGAACAATTATTAGAATTAGAGGATGTTGATACAGTTTCTGCAAGTATCAATTCCTCATCAACAATGATGTTAATGTCATTAATGTCTTCAGATGATTTATCATTTACAATAAATTTAAAAACAAATCGTAAAAAAGATACGAAAGATTATGAAAAA
>DATCKF010000017.1:0-6319 GCA_036562395.1 Bacilli bacterium | reverse complement strand
ACATTATCCTTATCATGGAAGATGTCGCTATAATCCGACTTGCTCCCAATATGCAATCGAAGCATATCAAAAATTTAATTTTTTTTATGCAACTTTTCTTGCCTTAAAAAGAATCTTAAAATGTAATCCTCTTTTTAAAGGAGGATATGATCCCGTTCCTTTAACAAGAAAAGAAAAATTAGAAAAGAGAAAATAATTTAATAAATGGCCATGAAATGATATTCCATAAGCTTTGGAATATTATTTTTATTATTGACCAGATTTTTTCCCATAAGCTTAATTTTTCGATAATTTCTGGGACAACATTAAATGTTAAGATTTGGTTATCGGTTGTTCCATCCTCATATGTTATTTGCAGTTCTACTTGATAATTACCTGGAGTTTCATAATTATCGGTATATTGGTCATTAAGGACTTCAAGTTCATAATTTGCCTCTTTAACAATTTTTCGTAATTCTAAGATCCTTTTCATTTCGTCTACATCAACTAAGACCCCTGCTTTTACAATCACAACATTTTTATTAATTAAGAATCCTGGAGAAACATCATCAATGACATTTATTGTTAATGTAAAGGTACTAGTATTACCACTACTATCAATGGCCTTTATTTGGACAGTATAACTACCTACTTGGTCTTTGTGATCTTCATATTCGTTTGCGATAATTTGATAATCTAATACACCATCATGATTATCAGATATCGAAATATTAATGGCTTCAAGAATCTGTTCGGTTGTTAAATTACTGGTATAAGAAGTATCGTATGAATTAGCTGCCGCCGTAATAATTGGAGGTGTTTGATCTTGATTAATCACTTTCACTTCAACATCACAATAATTTCCCGATGGATCTTGGCAACGTAAAATAATCGTAAATGTTCCTAATTCGGAAGAATGTGCATGATATTCATCACTGACAACGGAAATATTTACTTCACCATAATTATCAGAAACAAGGATATTATTTATAATATTTTCGATTAATAATGGTTCATCATCAAATTTTTGAGTATATTGCAAAAGAGAATGCTCATAATCGATAACTGGAACAGTCATATCTTGAACTTCAATATTGATGATACAAGTAGCAGTATTTCCAGCAGTATCACTAACAGTAAATGTAATTGGATAAATACCTAATTGACGATCTTTAATATTTGAGACATTAAGTACTAACTCTTGATAATCACTATCATCTGCTACGATAATTCTATCAGTAATATTCCCATCAACTTCATCATAAGCTGTAAGTCCTACAAGTTCACGCATTTCGGAAATTGTTAATGGGGAATCGACACTTGTTTCAATAAAATATTCTTCACTATCAATAACTGGTGATAAATCTTCAGGAAATTCATTTCCATATTTAAATAATGTTAGGTTTTCACCAAGTTTCAGGGAAGTAATATCGGTATAAACATCATTTGAAGGTTCATAAATATAATTAGAAGCTGAAGGTAATTCATTTATTCGATTTGCTTCAATTATTAAAAGAAGACAATCTAAGCGACTTTCGCATTCTTCTTCATAAAAGTCAATAAATTCTTCTTTTGAGATTTGTGGTGATTCTAAAATAAAATTCGAAATTTTAATATGCGTAATATAAGCTGAAGGTGTATAACGATATCCAACCATCACCCCATTACTATAAAGTTTCTTTACAAGATCGATTGGAAGCATATATTCTTCATGTTCATATTCATGAATTCTAATTCCATCTTTGATTAAGGGTAACTTCTCCCAAGTAAGCATAGGATTTAAAAAGCCATCTTTATTAACGTATGTTGGAAGAATAAAATATTCAACACCTTCTTTTACCGGAATCGAAGATGTCGTTTCAATTGTTATCTGACATCCATTGCTACCAACATTTTCAATTGTTTCACTAAAACAACTAGGATTAAAGTAATTTATTCCTGTATACGTTGCTCCATTGACAGGAATGATGAATAATAATATTAGACAACAAATAATAAAAAAAAATCCTTTTTTCATATTATCTCCTTTCTTTCCTCTATTAGTATTATTAATAAAACTTAAGGATTTTTCTTTTGCAAAATAAAAAAGGTCTGCATTATGCAGCACCTAAAATATTATCAATGATTTTTTGCATTTGTTCTTGTTTTTCTTCAATTTCTCGAACTAATTTAAATTGAGTTCGGGCTCTTATTAAATTATGATTTTCCTTACTGATTTTGAAATAATGATCGCCATCTAGATAATCAGTTAAAAATCGCATTCCACATTCAAGGGTAATGATTTTTGTTGATAAAACAAGATACTTCAATTCAGTATAAGTTAATTCATCTTTTAAGACCTCTAAAAATCCTTGCGAGAACTTTTCAAACAAGTTTAAATCTAAACTCACTTTACTTAAATCTTCTTCGTCTTCTAAGGCTGTAGATGCGCCAATTCTAATGGCATCACCAAAATCAAATAAAACACTACCAGGCATTACTGTATCAAGATCAATGACACAAATAGCTTTTTGAGTTTTTTCATCAAGCATAATATTATTTAACTTCGTATCATTATGGGTAACTCGATAAGGAATAGATTTATCATCAAGTCCTTGGACAATTGCTCCCATATCATTTTGGCGATCAAAAACAAATTTTATTTCATTAAAAACATCCATCCCTCGACGATATGCATCTGTACGGGCAACATCTAAAAATTTCTCATATCGTTTCGGAGTATGATGGAAATCAGGAATCGTAATTTTTAATTTATTAATTGGAAAATCTGAAAGTTGCTTTTGAAAATTACCGACAGCAAGCCCTACTTGGTAAAATTGATCTGGATGCGTTATCTTTTCATATGTCTTAGCCCCTTCAATGAATCGATAACATCGCCAGTATAAATCATGATATTTAAAATATGCTTTGCCTTGTTTTGTATAAATAATTTCTAAAGCTGCACGTGAGGCATCTAGGTTAGCTTCAAGATATTTATTGCGAATATGCGAAGTCACTGCTTCAATATTGTACATAACATCGCTAGGTTTTTTAAAGACATCGGTATTAATTTGTTGCAAAATAAATTTTTCATTAGTAGTTGTCGTTACTAAATATGTTTTATTTATATGACCATATCCATATTCCTCAGCATGTACAATTGTCCCCTCAATTTGAAAATTGCCTAGTATCTCAAACATTTGCATGGGAAAAACCCCTCCTCATTTTTTAATTATAACATACAATACAAATTATTCCAAGATATATTTGTAAATTGTCCGATGATATTTTATAATAGGAAACTGTAGGAAATTGTAAAAAAAGGTCAAGTTTATCAAATTATGAAAAATTGATGATAATTAAGCCAATAATTATCCCTAAAATCACAAAATTAGCTATCCATTTAGGTTTTTCGTATTGCAAAGCTTCGGGAATAATCTCTAAATATACAACATATAACATTGCTCCTCCTGCTATCGCTAAGGCAATTGACATCGATATAGAGGAAAGATTACCTAAAAATAACCCACATAATGCTCCTAAAATCGTAGTTGCCCCAGATAGAAAAGTATATAAGATTACTTTAAATTTACTAGTGCCGGATGCTAAAAGGGGAACAGCAATTGCCATTCCTTCACTAATATCATGAAGAGCAACTAGTAACCCTAATATCAAACCTATTTTTTCATTTGCAGCTCCACTCGCACCAATTGCTAAACCTTCTGGAAAGTTATGAAGACCAATAACAATTAATAAAATTATTCCTGTTCTTTTAATCGATAGGGGTTGATTTTTTTCAAAGTAATTCATCCCCCTTTCAACAATCTCCACAAGTATCAAACCTAAAATAAGAAAGATAATTACTAATGGAAGGTTTGATAATGATAAAGCTTCTGGGATAATTTCAAAAGCAACAATACTAATCATTATCCCCCCAGCAAATGCTAGAACCTTACCGATATTTTTCTTCTTTCCAATAAAGGTTCCGATTATACCTCCAATACCCGTTCCTAAGACCGTCGCCATAATTCCTAAATAAATCATATACACACCTAATAAAATGTATTGTTTTTATTTTTTTTTATGAGTTAAAACATCTATTCATGTGTTATAATATAAAAAACGGAGGTTATTATGAAGTGCTATGAACGATTTTTAGAGTATGTGAAAATAGAAACAACGTCAAATCCTAAAAGTAAAACTCATCCTTCAAGTGATGGACAAAAAATATTAGGAGAAAAGCTTGTAAAGGAAATGCAAAGCTTAGGAATAAAAGATGCTCGAATGGATCAATACGGATATGTATATGGGACAATTCCTGCAAATACAGATAAAGCAGTTGATACAATCGGATTTATTGCCCATATGGATACTTCTAGTGATATGAGTGGAGCCAATATAAAACCAAGAATTATTGAAAATTATGATGGCAACAGTGTTAAATTAAATGAAGATAATCTTTTAGATGTCAATAAATTCCCTTTACTTAAGAATCGAAAAGGTGAAAGTTTAATTGTTACTGATGGCACAACCCTTTTAGGTGCTGATGATAAGGCAGGGGTCGCAGAAATTATGACACTTGCGGAAATACTTCTTACAAACCATAACATTAAACATGGAACAATAAAAATTGCTTTTACACCTGATGAAGAAATTGGCGAAGGAACAAAGTTTTTTGATGTTGAAGGATTCGGATGTGATTATGGATATACAGTTGATGGTGGCATTGAAGGATCAATTGAATATGAAAACTTTAATGCAGCAAGTGCTGAAGTCACAATCAACGGCATTAATATTCATCCTGGAAGTGCCAAAGGACAAATGGTAA
The DNA here is from genome assembly GCA_036562395.1 of Bacilli bacterium. Lineage (GTDB taxonomy): Bacteria > Bacillota_I > Bacilli_A > ML615J-28 > CAG-698 > DUOT01. Next base: position 1,533 of record DATCKF010000017.1, on the reverse strand, counting down.
ATAGTATTGAAATTGCGTATGAATATCATAATCTATTACCGCAATTTTTAAAACCTGCTTACACTGAAAAATATGAAGGCTTTAATCATTTAAATGAAATTACGGGGAATGTTGAAAAGACAGTAATGCATTATATTATTAGAAATCATGATTTAAATAAATTTAATAAACAAAAGCAAGATTTCATTGATATTCAAAACTTTATTAATCAAAAGTATGGATCAAAAACTTGTGAAGTAAAGTTAAACGATAGTTATTATAATATGTATGAATATCTAAAGGAGAAAATGGAGATTGTTGAAATTGCTAAAAAAGCAATCAATAATGTTGGCTTAACACCAATTATTGAACCTATTAGAGGTGGAACTGATGGAGCGATGCTAACATATAAAGGTCTTCCATGTCCGAACCTTGGAACAGGAGGTCATAATTTCCATGGACGATTTGAATGTATTACCATCGAAGCAATGGATCGAGCTGTTTCCATCCTTTTAGAAATTGTCAAAACGGTATATGAAAAATAGAGGTTAATTACCTCTATTTTTTTCTTCAAGTTCTTCCCAACGTTGATATTTCTTTTCAATTGTATCTTCAAGAATTTTTTGCTGTTCTAATAATGGCGCCACTTTTTGATAATTATGATAATTTTCATTAATTTCTGTTATTAGTTTTGTTAATTGATTTTCAAGGTTAGTAATTTCATCTTCAATCGTGGCTAATTCTTGCTTTTCTTGATATGTTAATTTTTTAATAGTGATTTTCTCGACAACTCTTTTCGTCGGTACTGTTACTTCTATTTTAGGCTTTTGGTTAATATAATCAGTATATCCCCCATTATATTTTGTTATCTTTTGATTTTCAATTGCAAAAATTTTATTAACTGTTTTATCAAGAAAATAACGATCATGACTTACAATAATCACAGCTCCATTAAAACTATTTAAATATGATTCTAAGACATTTAATGTATCAATATCTAAATCATTTGTCGGTTCATCCAATAATAAGATATTCGGAGCAGTCATTAATATTTTTAATAAGTATAATCTTCGTTTTTCTCCACCACTTAATTTTCTGATTGCCTGATAATGCATTTCTTTAGGAAATAAAAACATTTCGAGCATTTGTGAACTTGAAAGTATTTGATCTTCAACTTGATGAATTTTAGATACTTCATTTAAATAATCAATAACACGAATATTAACATCAAGTTCTTCTCCTTCTTGAGTAAAATATCCGATTTTTACGGTTGGTCCATGAACAATGTTCCCTTTATCCGGCTCTTGTAATAAAGCAAGCAAGTTAAGAAAGGTAGTTTTTCCGGATCCGTTACTTCCAACAATCCCGATGCGATCATCATTTTCAATTTCATAAGAAAAATTAGAAAATAACGTTTTATTGTTTATTGATTTTGTAATATTATCTATGATAATTGTTTTCTTACCAAGCCTTGATGAAGGAGCATTAATTTGTAATTCTTCTTTAATAGTTACATGTTTTTCTTTTAATGCTTCGTATTGGGCAATCCTTCTT
>DATCKF010000015.1:0-1675 GCA_036562395.1 Bacilli bacterium | reverse complement strand
ACATTATGATGAAGATTATATATCAGATAATATAAAAGCGAAAATAGGTCTTGAGATAAGTGATGCCATAAATGCAATTTATAAAGACAGTTTAATTAAAACTCTATCAAATATTAATCATCTTTTTATTTCTTATAAACTTCAAAGTCCGTTTTCAAAATATTATCCTTCCATTTTAATTCAAGAACTTAATATGGAAGTAATGAGTCATCATGAACAAAATTATTCATCTTCAAATTTATACAATCAAATTCGTTTAGGTAAGTATTTAGATAACTTTACAAAATATCATGAATTTCATCCTGATATTAATAAATTATATAGCACTTATCCACTCATTAATTATCAAGGCTATGATAATAAATTTACGGAAATTAATATTGATAATTTACATAAGTATCTTCATAATCATCTAACATTATCATATACTGCCATTGATAAATTTTATAAATGTGGCTTTATGTTTTACTTGAATAATATCTTAAAGTTAGATATTAAAGAAGATACATTTGCTCTTTTTATTGGTAGTTTATTTCATTATGTTTTATCAAAAGCTTTTTTAGATCATTTTGATTTTGAAAAAAGTGTTAATGATTTTATAAATGAAAGAGTATTAACTGCAAAAGAAGAATTTTTGTTAAGTAAATTAAAAGAAGAATTAAAATTTATTATCAATACAATCCAAGAACAACAAAAACATCTAGCTTATATCGATGCTTTATATGAGGAAAAAGTCATAATCAATCGTGAAGGAAATATCAAAATTACTTTCATCGGTGTAATTGATAAAATCTTATATAAAGAATGTCATGATTCAACATATCTAGTGTTAATTGATTATAAGACTGGTGCAATCGATTTAAACCTTAATGATATTGTTTACGGTTTTAACTTACAATTACCGATATATTTATATCTTGCAAAACAGTTAAAGAAATTTAAGAATCCCAAAATCTATGGATTTTACTTACAACCAATATTATTTAATGAAACAAGTAGTGATACTAAAAAATCATATGAGCAACAAAAACAAGAGGCAATGCGACTTCATGGGTATAGTATAGATAAGTGTGAAGCGGAATTTGTGTTACTAAATGATAAGAGTAAAATTATTCGTGGTTTACGTCAAAAACAAGATGGTACATATTATAAGGGTGCCAAAGTGCTCAATGAAAAAGATATGGATTTAATATATGAAATTACTGAAGCGAAAATAAATGAAGCAATTAATGATATTACAAACGGAAAATTTCATATTAATCCGAAAGTTTTAGATCATGAAAATGTTAGTTGCAAGTATTGTCAATACTTTGATATTTGTTACAAAACAATTGATGATGAAATAAGGTTAAATAAAGTCAATAAAATTGGTGGTGAAGGCGATGCAATGGACAACTAGTCAATATCAAGCAATCCATGAGGATGGAAAAAACATTATTGTCAGTGCCGGTGCAGGGAGTGGAAAGACTGCCGTTTTAACAGAAAGAGTAATTAGAAAGTTAAAACAAGGGGTTAGTATTAATCAACTTTTAATTCTAACATTTACAAATGCTGCTGCCGCAGAAATGAAGAAAAGAATCCGTGATAAAATATTAAAAGAACCATCATTATTTAAAGAACTTAATTTACTAGAATCAGCACCAATTTGCACTTTTGATAGTTATGCATTATCACT
>DATCKF010000005.1:0-4977 GCA_036562395.1 Bacilli bacterium | reverse complement strand
GAATTATTGCTTTATTATTTGTTGATTATTATCAATTAGAAATACCGAAAATTTTTGGACAAATTATTGATGGTTTGGATGAAAAGACATTAACAAAACTCCAACTTGTAGAATTTATGAAAGATATGGTGATTATCGCCTTAGTGATGTTATTCGGAAGGTTTTTATGGCGAATTTGTATTTTTGGAAATGGAATACGAATTGAAACCGACTTACGAGATCGAATGTTTAAACATTCTGAAAAATTATCACAAAGGTTCTATCAATTAAACAAGACCGGAGCTTTGATGACATATTATACAAATGATTTAAACGCTATCCATAATGCCTTTGGGAATGGTACAGTAATGCTTGTTGATACAGTTTTCTTAGGTTATTTTGCATTCATGAGAATGTGGAAACTTGATCATATATTAACACTTATTTGTTTAATTCCCTTACTGTTGATAGCGCTTTCGAGTTATATCATCGGCAATTATATGCGTAAGAAATTCCGCCAACGTCAGGATTCATATGCGGATTTATCAGACTTTACGCAAGAAAGTTTTTCAGGCATCAGTGTTATTAAGGCGTTTGTAAAAGAAGGAAAAGAATTATTAGCCTTTACCAAGAAAAATCAAGATTATCGTCAAAAAAACTTAGAGTTTGTTAAAGCATCAACAATCTTAAATATATTAATTGGTGCATTAGTTGGTTCAGTTAATTTAATTATTCTTGCCTATGGTGGATATTTGGTGGCTAATGGGACGCTTATTGGTGGTAATGTTTTAACAATTGGACAACTATTAGAGTTTATTCAACTTTTTGGAAGTCTAACATGGCCAATGATGGCTATTGGGCGTTTGATTGATTTACGAAGCCAAGCTAGTGCTTCATTAAAACGTGTTAATGGGTTGTTAAATCAGAATGTTGAAATAAAGGATGGAGATGACATCATTCAAGGTCATCAAATTGAAGGGAAAATTACTTTTAATCATTTGAACTTCCATTATCCTGATACACAAAAATTAGTTTTACACGATATCACCTTTACTATCAATAAAGGTGAAAGTGTCGGAATTGTCGGTCGAACTGGAAGTGGTAAAACTACTTTAGTTGATTTATTATTACGACTTTATAATCTTGAAGAAAATCAATTATTGCTTGATGATGTAGATATTATGAAATTACCATTAAAAGATGTTCGGGAAGCAATTGCTTATGTCCCTCAGGATAACTTCTTGTTTAGTGATACTATTAAAAATAATATAGGTTTTTATAGTAAAGAAATAAATGAAGAGGAAATTGTTGAAGCGGCAAAAAATGCTGATGTTGATGAAAATATTTCAGCCTTTTCATTAGGTTATGATACGATTTTGGGGGAACGAGGAGTAACTGTATCTGGTGGTCAGAAGCAACGAATATCAATAGCTCGTGCTCTTATTAAAGATGCGCAAATCTTAATATTAGATGATTCGGTATCAGCAGTTGATACAAAAACCGAAGAAAAGATTCTTCATAATTTAAGACAAATTCGTAAAGGAAAAACAACAATTCTTATTGCTCACCGCATATCAACAATCCAATCCCTTGATAAAATTATTTTAATTGATGAAGGAAAAATTGTTGGTGTTGGAACACACGATGAATTATTACAAAACAATGCTTTATATCAAAGTATGGTATTATTGCAAAAACTTGAAGATGAGATCGAAGGTGAATAATAATGCGCACAGAAAGAGATAACTTGACAAGCAATTTTACAGATCTCGAATTGATAAAAAGACTTTTTGAATATTTTAAACCTCAAAAACATAACTTTGCAATTGCTTTTATCCTTATGGTCATGGCTGTCGGTCTTGATTTATTATTACCTTATGTCTCAGGAAGAGCAATAAAACTATTAGGTGAAGACATTATCAATTTTAATAATGTTTTAGTTTTAGTTGGTATATATGGATTATGTCTTTTATTTACTTATATTATTCGTTATTATCAAACGATGGTCTTACAAAAAGCTGGTCAAAATATCATTTATAAAATGCGTGAAGATATTTTTACACACATTGAAAAATTATCAATTGCGCAATTAAATGCGGTTCCTGTTGGGAAAATGGTCACAAGAGTAACTAGTGATACGAATACTTTAAATGAATTATTTACGAATCTATTGATCAATTTGATTCGTAACATTTTATCGATGATTGGTGTTGTTGTTGCGATGTTTTTATTAAATGTTAAACTTACTTTATATGTCTTAGCTGTAACGCCATTTGTCTTATTATTTTCAATTATTTTCCGAAAATTTTCTCGTAAAGCCCATCGTGAAGTTCGCTATAATGTTTCAAATATCAACGCCTTCTTAGCAGAAAATCTTTCAGGAATGAAGATTACGCAAATCTTCAATCAAGAAGAAAAGAAGTTAAACGAGTTTAGACAAAGAAATAAAGATTTATATCGTTCTTCTTTTAAACAAACTTTTATTTTTGGTATTTTTCGTCCCTCAATTTATATTTTGCATTTGATTGCTATCATGTTAATTTTATGGTTTGGTGCAAATGAAGCGATTATTGGGGGAGTCATTACGATGGATATTATCTATATGTTTTATCAATATATCGGACGTCTATTTAACCCAATTGAAGAATTAGCCCAAGAGTTTAACACTTTACAATCAGCATTTGCATCAAGTGAACGAATCTTTTCGGTTCTTGATACTCAACCTGAAATTGTTGATTCTCCTGATGCGATTGAACTTGAAGAAATTAAAGGGGAAATTGAATTTAAAAATGTTTGGTTTAGTTATGTCCCTAATGAATGGGTATTAAAAGATGTGTCATTTAAAATCAAAGCGGATAGTAGTGTTGCCTTTGTTGGAGCTACAGGAAGTGGAAAAACAACAATTCTATCATTGATTGTTAGAAATTATGATATTGATAAAGGCCAAATCCTAATCGATGGTATTGATATTAAAAAGATTAAAATTTCCTCATTAAGAAAAAATATTGGGCAAATGTTACAAGATGTATTCTTATTTAGCGGTACAATCTTTTCAAATATTCAAATGCGTGAAGAAAGCATCACTTTAGATAAAGTAATTGATGCATGTCATTATGTTAATGCTGATAAATTTATCGAACAATTAGATGGTAAATATTTTGAACCTGTCCGTGAACGAGGAAATAACTTTTCATCAGGACAAAGACAATTATTATCATTTGCTAGAACCTTAGTTCATCGTCCAAAAGTAATGATTCTTGATGAAGCAACAGCGAATATTGATACCGAAACAGAAGTGTTAATTCAAGATTCTTTAGAAAAAATGATGAATATCGGAACAATGATTATGGTTGCCCACCGTCTATCAACAATCCAACATGCTGATAATATTATTGTGTTGCAAAAAGGGGAAATTATTGAGGAAGGTAATCACCAAGAATTATTGAAAAAGAAAGGACATTACTATAAACTCTATCGTTTGCAGTATGAAACTTCCAAAGAAAAGTAGTGGAAAAATTCATTGATATCCAGTATAATATTTATGAAGGAGAATCATGATGAAGAAAATATTAGTATTAATATTGATGATATTAGTATTTGGGGTTAGCGCATGTAAAAGCGAAGATCCAAAAGAAGTAATCAATCAAAGTGATGTTGATTATGTCAATTCTTTAATTGAATTAATACCAGAAGAAGTTACTGAAAATGATCGTACTCTTATTGAAAATACAAGAATTGCCTATGATCAACTTAACGAAGAAGAAAAGAAATTAATTACAGATTATGAACGATTAACATTTGCTGAAAGTGTCATAGCAGCAATCGATGAAGAAAAAAGGCGCTTAGAGGAAGAAGAACAAGCAATAAAAGATTTGCTTGTGGAATATGAAGAAACTTTGGATGAATTAATTCCTGATGAAGTAACCGATAATATTTCCCTTCCTTTAGAATATGTAACAGAAAAAGGAAGAATCGTTCTTACATGGCGTACTTCGGACGTTTTTACTTTTTCCAATCTTGGAGTTGTCATTCCAGGACGTAAAGATATCAATGTTGATGTGACAACAGAAATGATTTTTATTCCGAATGATTCAAGTTTACCTCGGAATATTAAACATACCTTTATCCAAAGTGTCAAAGTAAAAGCGATTGATTTTGATCCTCTTCCATCAAGAAATTTAACATTTGCTTATGCTTATGGTGGCACTAGTTTTAGTGAAGAAGCAATTGCAACTATTGATGTTATTAACCATGCCTTTTCTACAATTGTCAATGGTGAAGTTGCAGTTGGAGGAAGTGGTCGTGAACAATTACTTGAACTTCGAAAAAGAGGTGTACGAGTAAGTTTATGTATTGGTGGTTATGATGAAGGCGCAATTCCTTTCAGTTCTGCAGCAGCAACTACACAAGGTCGCATTAAACTTGCACAGTCGATTGTTAAAGCGATTGAAAAATATCACTTTGATGGTGTTGATATTGACTGGGAATATCCAGGCTTTCAAGCAGCCCCAGGAATTGGTGAAGAAGAAGATAAAGAAAATTACACTTTATTTATTGAAGAATTAAGACGTCAAGTTAAATTTGCAAATAAAGATTATCTAGTAACAGCAGCCCTTCCTGGTGGACCTTTTACAAGTAGTCGTTATAATATTGGTGATTTAAATAACCATTTGGATTATTATTTATTAATGACATATGATCTACATGGAAGCAATGTAACTAGTCATCATACAGCATTATACAAATCACCATTTACAATTAACGGTTGTTCAGTTGATGAAACAATTAATAACTATGTTAATAAAGGTGCATCACGTAATAAATTAGTTGTTGGAGCTGCGTTTTATGGTCGCTCATTTAATTTGAATTATCAAGGGAATCCTGTAGCATTAGGTTCAGCTACTTATCGAAGCTCTGTTGATTATAAAAATATCGTTAATAATTTCTTAAGTAAAGTTAATAGTGGTGAAGTTGTTAGATATTGGGATGATACTGCTA
>DATCKF010000118.1:0-2464 GCA_036562395.1 Bacilli bacterium | reverse complement strand
GTATTCAGATGGTGATAAGTTTGTATGATGGGTAGCACGCTTCATATCACTCATATCGTAACTCATAATATGAAGATAATCGATATATTGATTTAATTTCGCAATTTCATAATATTTATTAAAATTACTTGCAGGTACAGCAATCGTAAGTAAAAGATCTTTATCTAAAGCATTACGTAATTGTTCCATAAAAAGCGTGAAATTTACTTTATCATCTGGTGAAGATGAAATACCAGCAACGCTTGTTGTTGGGTATTCCCAATCCATATCAACACCATCAAAACCTTTTTCTTTTACTACTTGAACAATTGAATCAACAAATTCTTTACGACTTTCTTCAGTGCTGACAGCTTCACTAAAACCTCCAGCACCCCATCCACCAATTGAGAGAACAACACGTACTCCTTCCGCATGTGCTTCTGATAATACTTCATCAAGATGAGATGTTTTCTTCAAACTCACTCTTCCCGAATCAACAACTCCAAAAGAAAAATTAACGACATCAATTTTCTTAAGATCGCCTGGGCGATAGCCTTTAAATAATGGATCATACAAATAAGTAAAAACCATTTTTGCTTTTAAAGGTTTTAGCTTTGCAACCATTTTTTTACCTCTCTTCTTAATTTTATTTTAAATTATTATAGATGGCTTTAAGTAGAGTGCTATCGTCATCATCTTGAGTATATTGCCATACCATAAGTCCAGCTAAATTATTATTTTTAACATACTTTGCTTTTTCCGCAATCGAAATTGGACTATCATAAGTAATAAATGTATTATTACCATAAATCCAATTTGCTTTCGCAACGTCATCATAAAATACTTGATATAAATTTGGATTATTTAAATAATTTTGGACAATAGCCCGATATGTAACTGTTCCGGCACTTGTGTCACTTACACCAAGACCATTGTTATTTCCTGAAGCAGTATTTTTAAAAATATAGCCATAGAAAGCAACACCAATCACTAATTTTTCACGATCAAGGCCTCGATTTAAATAAGCATTAATTCCATTTACAGTGCTTGAATCACTATAATTTGATTTAAAGAGATTAGTGTGATGTGATGTTTTTGCATGATTTACTAAATCATAACTCATTAAATGCATGAAATCAATATAATCATTGATTTTTTCTACTTCATAACAATCACGAGCTGCCCATTCTCCACAAGCAACAGCAATACTTAATATTAAATCTTGATCAATTTTATCCATTTCTGCTCGTAATTCTTGCATGAAAAGCGTTAGGTTATACTTGTCTTGAGGATGAGCTTCAATATAACCACCAGCAGTAGACCCTGGATATTCCCAGTCAATATCAATCCCATCAAAACGATAACGGTTAATTCCTTCAATAATGGAATTGATAAAGACCTTACGCGATTCGCTTGTACGAACCGCTTGACTGAAGCCATCAACACCCCAACCACCGATGGCAAGAACTACACGTGTACCAACAGCATGAGCTTCACTAATAATACGGGCACGATTTTGTAATCCAGCAACACTTAATTTACCATATGATATGCCACCAAATGATAAATTAATGACATCTATTCGGTCTAAATCTCCTTCACGAAAACCAGTAAATCCTCCAGCATCAAATAAATAAGTAAATGTTAATTTTTTATCTTCACGTGATTTTAGTTCATATTTAGGAACAAAAACGTGCTTTGTGAATTCACCATTTACTCTACCGACTTTAAAAGTCGCTTTTAACATGACATTAATATTTTTGCGACCAGCAGTAACTCTTCCAAGACTATCAATTGTATATGGATCTGATGATTGCCAATAAAGACGAATATCACCATCATAAAAGAGTGGTAATTCAATCGCACTGTCAGTTGCTTGGTTTGGAATCACATCTTCTAAATAACTGATAATTTCCTCAATCTTTTCATTACTTGGTCCGTCATTATAGACGGTTATTTCAATTTCCCCATAAATAGATTTATCATGAGTAGATGTTGCGTAAATAATGGCAACGCCACTATCCACACCGGTAACTTCCCCATTCTCATTTACAGTTGCAACTTGGGGATCAGAACTTGACCACGTAATATCTTGAGAAGCATTTGAAGGGGTTGTAACATAAGTTAATGTTATATTATTTTCACCAACCGTTATTTCATTAGCCCCACTTAAATTAACTATTTCAATTGCGGTTGGTACAATTGGTTTTGTATCAACAGGATTTGGCTTTTCTGTACATCCAACCAAGAAAAGTAAAAATAAGATTAGTAATTTTTTCATAATTCTCCTTATTACATATATTGATAAATTGTCCTAATTAAGTCTCCGTTATCTTGGCTAAATTCCCAGAACATGATTCCCGCTAATCCTTGACTCTTTATATATTCAATTTTATACCTAATCGATTCTGGATCATCATAAGTAATAAAAGTATTTGTTGTCTGATTATATAAATAAGGAGCTTTAGCAGTATCATCCCAATAT
>DATCKF010000111.1:0-8293 GCA_036562395.1 Bacilli bacterium | reverse complement strand
TTCATATAATGAAGCTAAATCAGTATACATATATCCAGGATATCCTCGACGTCCAGGAACTTCTTTACGGGCAGCTGATACTTCACGTAATGCTTCCGCATAATTTGTAATATCTGTAAGAATAACAAGAACATGCATACCAAGTTCAAATGCTAAATATTCAGCACATGTTATTGCCATACGTGGAGTTGCAATTCTTTCAATTGCTGGGTCATTAGCAAGGTTCATAAATAGTACTGATCTTGCAATGGCTCCTGATTTCTTAAAGTCTTCAACAAAGAAATTCGCTTCTTCAAAGGTAATACCAATTGCTGCAAAAACAACTGCAAACTTTTCATCAGTTCCTCGAACTTTTGCTTGACGAGCAATTTGCGCTGCTAATTTTGCATGAGGTAGTCCTGAACCAGAGAAAATCGGAAGTTTTTGCCCACGAACTAAGGTATTTAAGCCATCGATGGCACTAATTCCTGTTTGAATAAATTCTGATGGGTAATCACGGGAAACTGGATTAATTGGTGCACCGTTGATATCAGCTACAACATCAGGAATAATTTCACCGCCACCATCAATTGGACGACCCATACCATCAAAGACACGACCAACGATATCTGGTGATAATTTAATTTCAATTCCATGACCTAAAAACATCGCTTTCGCATCACTAATTTTTAAACCTTGTGAAGAGTTAAAGAGTTGGACTAAAGCTTTACCTTCATCAATTTCCAATACCTTACCTAAACGTTCTTCACCATTTGCTTGTTTAATTCGAACTAACTCATCATATTTAACGCCTTCGACTCCATCAACAAGCATCAATGGTCCGACAACTTCTCTAATAGTTTTATATTCTTTAGGCATCGAGATCACCTCTTAATAATTGTTGGAACTCTTCATCAAGATGAGCTTGAATTCGATTGAATTGGGCTTCAAATTCTTGTTCTTTTATATACTTCATACGACCAATTTCTTCTAATGTTTTCATCGATGTTAATTTTGTAAAACTTACATTAACTTTTAGTGCTTCTTGACCACGATTATACCAAGAAAGAATAGTTTTAATAATTCCATATTGTTTATTTAAAGATGTATATGTATCTACTTCATCAAAAGCGTTTTGATGCAAGAAGTCTTCACGAATGCTACGTGCACATTCTAATGTCAAGCGATCTTTATATTCTAGTGAATCGACACCAACTAAACGAACGATTTCATTTAAACTTGACTCTTCTTGAAGGATGGCAATCGTTTCACGTACTAATTTTGACCAATCCTTTTTAACATTCTCATCAAAATATTCATTCATTTCTTCTTGATATAATGAATAACTAGTCAACCAATCAATTGCTGGGAAATGACGGCGATAAGCGAGTGATGCACTTAAACCCCAGAATACTTTTACAATTCTTAAAGTTGCTTGTGATACTGGTTCAGAAGTATCTCCTCCTGGAGGTGATACGGCACCAATGGCACTAATTGCACCTAATCTTTGGTCTTTACCAAGACATTTTACTAATCCTGCTCGTTCATAGAATTCAGCTAAACGGGATGCTAGATATGCAGGATATCCTTCTTCACCTGGCATTTCTTCAAGACGACCAGACATTTCTCGTAATGCTTCTGCCCAACGAGATGTTGAATCGGCCATAATTGCAACTCGATAACCCATATCACGATAATATTCCGCAATTGTAATTCCTGTATAAATACTTGCTTCACGTGCAGCAACAGGCATGTTCGAAGTATTTGCAATTAACACAGTTCTTTCCATTAATGATTTACCAGTCTTAGGGTCATGTAATTTTGGGAATTCATTTAAAACGTCAGTCATCTCATTCCCACGTTCACCACATCCAACATAAACAATAATATCAGCATCAGCCCATTTTGCAAGTTGATGTTGAACGACAGTTTTACCAGAACCGAAAGGTCCAGGAATAGCTGCTATTCCACCAATCGCAATTGGGAATAACATATCAATAACTCTTTGACCAGTAACCATCGGAGCTCGTGGTGGTAATTTTTCCGCATATGGACGGCGACGGCGCACTGGCCATTTTTGTAGCATCGTCACATCAATTTCTTGATTGTTTTGATCTTTAATTTTACAAATAACATCCGTTATTTTTGCTTCACCATTATAAACCCAAGTTACTGTTCCTTTTAATAATGGATTTAACATTATTTTATGTAAAACAGCGCTTGTTTCTTGAACTTCACCTAATATATCGCCACCAGTAACGACATCTCCCACTTTTACAACACTACGATAATTCCATAATTTTTCACGGTTTAATTTGGGAACATCAATTCCTAATGGAATGCGATCACCATATTCATTACCAATGACATCAAGAGGTCTTTGAATACCATCAAAAATCCCTTCAATTAAGCCAGGGGCAAGTTCAACTGATAATGGCTCGTTTGTAAAATAGACGGGTTCGCCAGGACCTAACCCAGCTGTTTCTTCATAAACTTGAATGGAAGCACGATCTCCACGGAGTTCAATGACTTCACCTATTAATCGTTTATCACTTACGCGGACAACATCATACATCTGGACGTCTTGCATATTTTTCGCAATAATTAATGGTCCAGCAACCTTTGATATTACTCCTACTTTTTCATTTGCATTCATTGCCGCCATCCTTTCTAAAAGATATCAATTCCGATTGCCTTTTCAACATTCTCACGAATCTTTTTACTACCAATACCTAAACTTACATCTGTAATTGGAATTGGAATAATAATTGGAAAAGGTTCTAAAGAATATTTTGCAATCGTTTCGGGAATTGCTTGATATAGTTCTTCTGCAATATATATAATTTTACAATTTTCATTAACTAAGTTATAGATGATTTGTTCAACTTCTCTTACTTTATCAGTAATAAAAGTTTTTATGCCAATCGCATTAAATAGGACGATTGTATCGTGATTGCCAATCGCGGCAATTTTTACTTTTTCACTCATATACTATCAATAAAGTTTAACACTTTATCAATCCTTTCTTAATACTTGAGTAATAAACCTAAATTAGGTTCATTACTACCATAAATATTTCGCAAATTCTGTGCTTCTGCTTGTTTCATTAAAAAGTAATAGATGATTGGCCCAATATCAAAAGCATCATATCGAAATGCTTTCATGATTTTAAGCATTGCTTCATCAAAGTATTTTTCAAGATTATTGAGGTTTTCTTGTTCAAAGTATAATTGTAAGCCTTTAGAAACTGCTTGATCGTCATCATCATAGAAACTTTTAATAATTTGTTTTTCATTTTCATGATAAATTGATGCAAAATGATTGTAATTAAATTTTCCGCCCTTTATAAACATCTCTTGAAACTGTTCTAAACTCCATCCTAATTTTCGTGAACGTAAAAAGGTTAAAATGTTCGAAAAGTCAATTTTAGTTTGGTAGTATGTTAAAAGGGCTTTATTCGAACCAATTTCACTAAATAAGTAATTGTAAATTTCTTGATCAATAATCGTACTTATTAGACGTGGATTATCAAGATTACTAATTTTTTGATTAATATTTTGAAATAAAGTAGTTAACTTTTTATCAATCAATGAGTAATCTTCTTCAAAGATTACTTTTTCTAATGTTTCTTTTGAAATAATCCCATTAGCATAAATATCAAATTGGATAATATTAAAGATTTTCTTCTTATATAAAGCTTTAATATTTATTGCATCATTTTGAAAATAAAACAAATCAGTTAAATGATGATTAGGAACAATTTCTGAAAATAAAGCTTTTGTTTTCATAAGCTCAATATTAATTAGTTCTTCTAATGTTTTCGCATCATGTGAACCATACCCAAGATCAATTAAAGCTTTTAAAAATTCCATTTTCGGAACTGTAAATAATTTTTGCAGTTTTGAAATATCTAAAATATTATTTTCAATTGCTTTAATGACTCCATTTGCATAAGGATAGTTCATAATTACTCTCCTTCATTGAACAAGATTTGGGCAATCTCTACTTCATATTCATCTTTAATTGTTGATAAAAGTGCTGAAAATGAAAAGTCTAAATCATAATTCTTACCAATAATAATAAAGCCACCATCAATATTGGCATAATCATTTGCAAGTTGTAATTGATATTTACTTCCTAAAGCATCATTTAACTTATCCAGTAAGTAGTTAGATCCTTTTTTAGTGCCGGTAGAAAAGAGATGAAGATAACGATTATAATCATTTTTCGATACTTGGATTAACTCATCTCCATTTAAGTTTTCGGAAGCCACTTTTTTTACAACAAACTTAAACAAAGAATTATCATCTAATGCTTTTAATTTTTCATACGCTAAATTAATAACTTTATCAATTAAATTCTTTTTATTTTGTAATGAAGTTTGTTTGGCTGCTTGTTCAAACTGAGTTGTTGCTGTCTTGATTCTTTCGTTACTAATTTGATTAGCTTTTTCAAGAATTTTATTAGCTTCAGTTCTAGCATCCGCCATCAAATCATTTTTGATTTTTAATGCATGTTCTTTTCCTTCTTCAATTATTGCTTGGGCTTCTTCTATACCTTTTTTTTCTATCTTTTCATAAATTGTACTTTTTTCCACTTCAATCACTCACTCAAATTATAATCCAAAGACTAATAGAATACTTACTAATAGGGCTAAGATAGCATATGTTTCTACAAGCGCAGTCATTGTCATACCTTTTGTAGATGCGTCAGGTTGTTTTGCAGTTAAATGAATAGCACTTACAGCTACTTTACCTTGATAGATTGCTGAAACAAAACCAACAATTGTGATTGGCATACATGCACCAAGATATGCAAGTCCTTGTTCAAGCGTTAATTGTTCAATTCCACCACCTAGTGCACCAATATTAACCATTACTAAAATAGCAACTAAGAATCCATAGATACCTTGTGTACCTGGAAGAGCTTGTAAAATTAATACTTTACCAAATAAATCGGGATTTTCACTTACAACACCTGCTGCAGCTTTCCCACACATTTGCACAGCAATTGCTGATCCTAATCCACAGACAATTGCAGCAAGACCTGCACTAATTATTGCGATTAATGTTCCTGTTTCCATTCAAATTTACCTCCTAAATTTTTGTTCATTGTAATTTAACATCATCGACATATTTTAATTGTAACGAAAGTGGTTTAAATGCATAACCTCCACCTTCATAAAACTTACCATAAAATTCAATATATTGTAAACGACTATCATGAACATATGCTGATAGTAAACTCATACCAATATTGAAAACATGACCAATTATATATACTGGTATCGAAAAAATAAATCCAATAACTGATGCTTGTAACATCCCTGCAAGCATATTCATTACCATCGCAATTACAGCTGATGATAAACTTAATGCTAAGATACGTGAATATGATAAAATATCACTCATATATCCAGTAATTCCAAAAAGACCAGTAAAACCGCCACCGATTTTTCCAAAAATATTTTTCTTTGCTCTTCCAGCAGTTAGAATAATAATTATCGCTCCGATGATTATTAATGCTTTACCAACATTAGCATATGATGGTAAAAATAATAATCCAATCCCAACCAAAACCATTATCCAACTGAATTGATCAAAAAGAGCTGAAAAATATTTTTTATCGATAATATTTGCATATGCTTTTACAATCAATCCAGTTATAATATGCAAAGCTCCTATTGCGACTGATAAAATTAACATTTCTAAAGGTTGTTCCATCGGTACTAACAAAATTGGATTCCATGTTGCCCCAAAATAACTTCCAAAAAGGACTCCCCAGAAGATCGTTGTAATTCCTGAATACATTAACATCTTCATCAATTTTAGTGAATTTCCTTTTGGTTTCATAATATTAATCAATAGGGCAAAAAGTAAAATCATGACTAGTCCATACCCTGCATCACCCATCATCATCCCAAAAATTATCCAATACCATGGAGCCATTGGTGGATTAGGGTCTAATTCTTGATGATTTGGAGTTGCAAACATTTCTGTTACTGGCTCAAACATTTCTACGAACTTATTATTTTTCGTAGCAGTTGGTGGAGTTTCATCTTCATTAGGATCTCTTATTTCTAAGTCGTATATTGAAGTCGCTTCTGCAACCGCTTTCTTAAAAACTTCAACTTGATCACTACGAACCCAACCTTCAAGATACACAGCTCGATTTGTCTTTTTCGCACGAACTTTTTTAAGTTCTGATTTTGTTAACAACTGATCATTTAAAATCTCTAACTCTTTAATATTCGATGCATATTCATTTAAGAGTTTCTCGAGTTCTATGATTTTTTCATTATTGCTATTAATTTTAGCTTCACATTCAAAAACTATTCTATTTACATATTCATCTTCTTTTGGAAGTTCCGTATCAACAAACCCAAGATTTTTAATCTTTTGATAAATTTCTTTGTCTTCTTGATAATAATTGATGAAAATAAAAGCTTTTCCATCATCACTATCGCCAAAAATATAAAAGGCACTTCCTGCATCTAGTAAAATATCCTTTGCCTTTTCGAGATTTTTTGGATCTAAATATCCAATATGAAAAATAGTATACTTTGTATCATTAACTTCATTTAATTTGATATCCAAATCAACCCAAGGCATAAAATATTTTTGACGTTCACTGATAGCTTCATTTTCTTGTTTCAACTCATCAATTTGCAATTTTGTCTTTTCAACATTTTCTAAAAGTTCATGACGTTTAGGATCAATATTTGCAAATTCATCATAATTAACGACGTTGAAATTACCAAATGATTTTTTCTCTTGATATTTCGATAACAATTTTAATGTTTGTTGCGTTCTTTGAATATTTTGTTCCTCCACAATTGTATCACCGATAGTATTATCGGATATCGAAATGGGCATAAAAACACCATATCGTTGTAAGGATTGTAATAATTTATTTTGATCTTCCTTCAAGACGAGAATATGTGCTTTTTTCATCGGAACAATCATAACATCAATACCTTCCCAAGAATATAATCAACTGCATCATTAAATTTCGAACTTACTTTCCGTGTTAATTCTTGATCACCTCTTAAATATTCATTTTCAAGTTTTACTTTCACTTCTTGAATTTTTATATTCGCAGCTTCAAGAATTTCTTTGGCCTGTTTCTCTGCTTCTTCAATAATTATTTTACTTTCTTTGACTCCTTCATTTTTAGCTTCATCAAGCATCGCCCTAACTGTCTCAATCGCATTAGCTTTCAATTCCTCTGCTTTTGCTTCAGCTTGTTGGATTGCTTCTAATATCGACATTTCATCACCACCTTTATGCCTTCACTAATCATTTATTATAACATATATCATTTGTTTTGACTATATTATTTACAAGATTAAACAAAATTTTCTATCAAATTAGATACATTTTTATTCTTATAAATCAGTATATTTTTTGTTATTCCCATACGCTTTTGATACTGGATACTTTATTTCATTTTTCTTGATTTTATTCAAAATTATTTCATCAACATCTAAATGATAACAATCAGCAATTAAAAAACAATAAATCAGCACATCAGCTAATTCATCTTTTAAATCATCTATATTGTCAATTTCATGTTTCCATTGATATAATTCCAGTAATTCTGCTGCTTCAATATTTAATGCTTTCGCAAGATTCTCTCCTGTATGGAATTGCTTCCAATTACGAGCATCACGAAAAGCAATAATTTTATTCATGATATCTTTATTCATATTAAAAACCCTCATATATTATATCATTTTCAAGCGAAAAATAAAAGAACAAATATTTTTTTGTCTATAACAATTCATCATGAAAATACGTAAAAAATGAAAGTAATCTAATAATTTTACGCTTTCCATTGCGTTTATTTACCGCTTCAACATTTATCTTTGATATATAATTACCATCATCATCAACTTCTAGACTTTGATTTAAATATTGAGATAAAGTATTATTTAAATGCGCTGTAAACTCTTGTGAATAAATGACAACAACACTTTCTGTTGATAGGAAAGTACTGCGAGGATCAATATTAAAAGATCCGATAATACTAATTTCATCTCCCATTACAATCGTCTTGGCATGAATACTTGATTGACTTTGAAATTCATATAATTTGGTGTTTTGGGCGATTTTTTTACGATAACGAATATAACCAGAAGTAGCAAAATAATTTGGATTATAATCAAGATTATTCGTAAGAATCGTAATGTCTTTATTTTCTAGATCATTTAAATATTTTTTCATTTCATTATTTATAATTAAATAAGGAGATTGAATAAATAGTTCATCATATTTTTGGGAAAGTTCAATTAAAGTATTAAAAACTACTGGAT
>DATCKF010000094.1:0-3082 GCA_036562395.1 Bacilli bacterium | reverse complement strand
GGCCTTAGCTGATAATGAAGTTGAAGGGTTTGTAAAAATAATTGTTGTTGATGATTATATCAAAGGAGTTCATATCATTGGTGAAGATGCATCAACTTTAATTCATGAAATGGTAGTTTTAATGAATGTTAATATTAATACTTCATCATTTATGGATATTATTCATGCTCATCCAACTCTTAGTGAAATTTTTCATAGTGCATTAAATATATGAATTAGACGACTTTATTTAGTCGCCTTTTTTAAATATTATTAATGTTATAATATTTTTGTAATATTTTAATCACGCTTTCTAAGTTGACTATCAATAAATTTTATGTTAATATATATTTAATAAAGGAGGAGGCTATTGTTGCTATTACTAAAAAAACTTAAAGATGTAATTTTTTCAGTAGTACCAATCGTGATAATTGTATTGATAATTAACTTTACAATTGTTCCCCTAGGTACAGATAATTTGATCCGTTTTTTAATTGGAGCATTTCTTGTAATATTTGGTTTAGCATTATTTTTAGTTGGCGTTGATATTGGAATTACACCAATGGGACAATTAGTTGGTTCAAAATTTGCAAAATCAAATAAAATTGTCTTAGTTATCTTTTTATCATTAACTTTAGGATTTATTATTTCTCTTGCAGAACCATCATTAAGAATTCTTTCCCATCAAGTTGAAACGGTTACTCAAGGAAATATTTCATCACAATTACTTGTTGTTATTGTCTCGATAGGAATAGGTGTATTTGTTGCTTTAGGATTATTGCATATTTTGTATGATTATTCATTAATTAAAATTTTGTTTTTTTCGTATTTTGTGATATTAATATTAACATTTATTATACCTCTTGGATATACAGCTATTGCCTTTGATGCTTCGGGCGCAACGACAGGTTCAATGACAGTGCCTTTTATTCTTGCTCTTGCCGTTGGTGCAGCTAGCATGAAAAAGAATGGAAATAAATCAGAGGAAGATAGTTTTGGTCTTTTGGGTATTGCTTCTGTAGGTGCAATTTTAACAGTAGTCATCCTCGCTCTATTTAATATTAATAATGAACCCAGTGGTTCTTTGCCTTCTGAAGAAACCCAAACTGGAATATTAGAACCTTTCTTAAATGTTATACCTGGTCAACTTCAAGATACTGCTATTGCTATCCTTCCAATCTTGGTTTTCTTTTTGATATTTCAATTTCTTTTTATTAAATTAAAAAAGAAACCTTTAATTAAAATTTTAAAAGGATTGGTATATAATTTTGTTGGTTTAGTTATTTTTCTAACTGGAGTTAATGCTGGTTTCATGGATACGGGAAGAATTATCGGCTTAAATATCAAAAGTGATGCTGTTGCTTTGATTGTTGCTTTTGTATTAGGATTTGTGACTGTAGCAGCTGAACCAGCAGTTCATGTTCTCACAAATCAAATCGAAGAGATTACCAATGGTTATGTTAATCGCAGAATAGTTTTAGGTGCTTTCTCGATAGCTGTTGCAATTGCAACAACTTTAAGTATCGTTCGCATTATCGTTCCAAAGATGGAATTATGGCATATTTTATTACCTGGGTATGTAATTTCATTAGCTTTAATGTTTTTTACTCCAAAGTTATTTGTTGGTATCGCGTTTGACTCTGGAGGAGTTGCCTCGGGGCCAATGAATGCAACATTCATTTTTGCTTTCTCGCAAGGTGTTGCTTTTCGTAATTCTTCATCTATTCCCCTTACTAATGCCTTTGGAGTAATCTCGTTAGTTGCCTTAACGCCATTAATTACTATCCAAATCCTCGGATTAATCTATAAGATCAAAACCAAAAGGAGAATGAATAATGAATCTTGATTTATACTGTGCAATCGTTAATGATGGTTTAGGAAGAAAAGTTGTAAAAATCCTTAAAAATAATGGAGTAAAGGGTGCAACTCTTTTTAAGGGTAAAGGAACAATTAATGATAAAATTGCTGCTTTTCTTGGTTTGAATGATATAAAAAAGGATATTGTGATTAGTGGTTGTGATCAAGAAACTGGAGATAGAGCAATTTTAGAAGTATATAAACAATTAAAATTAAGTAAACCTAATCGAGGAATTTGTTTTTCAGTTCCCCTTGAAAAAATAATTGGTTCAAGTTTTTATCATTTAGATAATAATATTAAGAAAAATGAGGAAGATAATATGGAATATAAATTAATTTCGGTAATTGTTGATCGTGGAAATGGTGAAAGTGTTGTTGATGCAGCATCAAAAGCAGGAGCAAATGGTGCAACGATTATTAATGCTCGAGGTTCAGGCATTCATGAAACTCAAAAAGTATTTAATATTGAAATTGAACCTGAAAAAGAAATCGTCATCATCTTAGTTAAATCATCAATTGTTGATCAAATTACAGAAGCTGTACGTCAAGATATGAAGATTGATGAACCAGGAAAAGGTATTATATTTGTCTTAGATGTTCGCCAAACATATGGTTTATACCAAGGATAACATTCCATATTTTTCCAGTATGATAATACATTCTTGACAATTGTATTTATTTTCGTTATAATAAATTTACAATATAGAAGAGGAAGAAAAAATGAAAAAAAGAATTATTATTGAAGGAATGTGTTGTAAGAATTGTGCAAAACATGTGAAAGAAGCATTGGAAAATGTTGATGGTGTTAAAAAAGCAAAAGTAAGTTTAAAAAAAGGTGAAGCTTTAGTTAACTTAAAAGAAAACGTTAATGATGAAGATCTACGTTACGCAATTGATGAAAAAGAATACAAAGTAACAGGGATTGAAACATTGTAATGGAAAAAATTCCAAGTTTCACAATCAATCATTTAAATCTGCTTCCTGGTATTTATGTTTCTAGATATGATTATTTAAATAATGAAGTTCTTACAACATTTGATTTGCGTTTTGTTCGCCCCAATATTGATCAAGTATTGGACACAGGAACAATGCATACAATCGAACATTTAGGAGCAACGTTTTTAAGAAATTATCATAACTGGAATAATAAAATAATATACTTTGGACCGATGGGTTGTCGAACTGGATTTTATTTAATCATTTATGGCAAATATGAAGCATTTGATATTCTGGAATTGATTAAGGA
>DATCKF010000171.1:0-3379 GCA_036562395.1 Bacilli bacterium | reverse complement strand
AATCAAGCCTTAGCAATTGAAACTCGAGGTTATCCAATCCGAAGCATTGGGGAACCAGATTTAGAAAAAGTTGTTCGTGGTAGCCATGATGGTTTTACCGAAACTTTAAATATTAATATTGGCTTATTAAGAAGAAGAATTCGGGACGGGAAATTACGTAATGAAATCTTTCAAATAGGCTCTGAAAGTAAATATAATGTTTGTTTATCTTATATTGAAGGGAAATGTCCTCAAGATTTAATTGATTATACTCGTAATAAATTAAGAAATGTTAAAGTTGAACATTTAATTATGACGGATAAAGCCTTAGAAGAAGTGATTAGTTACAATCCTTTTAATCCTTATCCTTTAGTCCGTTACACCGAGCGACCTGATGTTGTTAGTGTTCATTTATATCAAGGGAAAATAGCGATATTTGTTGATACATCGCCAAGCGTGATTATTGCTCCCGCAACCTATTTTGATCACTTGCAACATGCGGAAGAATATCGGCAAACCCCAATGAGTGGAACCTATATTCGATTATTAAGATATTTAGGTGTGTTCTTATCAATCTTTTTAACACCAATTTGGTTGTTACTTGTGACATATGAACCGCATTTACCTAAAATATTTGATATTTTTCAACCTGATGAAGCAGTGGAGTGGAGCATCTTTTTACAAATCCTAGCTGCTGAAGTTGGAATTGAATTTTTACGAATGGCTTCAATTCATACACCATCATCATTATCAACAGCAATGGGGTTAGTTGCAGGGATATTGCTTGGAGATATTGCGATTCAAGTTGGCATTTTCAGTATTCAAACAGTGTTTCTAGTTGCCATTTCAGCAATCGGTTCTTATGTGACCCCAAGTTATGAATTAAGTCTCGCAAATAAGTTATCGAAGTTGTTATTTCTAGTAGTCATATATTTCTTTGAACTTATTGGTTTTATTGTCGTTGTTGTATTATGGTTTATTTTTTTAGTAACTCGCAAGAGTTTTAATCTTGGATATTTATATCCTTTAATCCCATTTAACTGGAAGGAATTTAAAAGAATGATAATCCGAACCCCAACTAAGGAGGTGGCACCGAATGCCAAAACTAAAATGTGATGTTAGAAGTTGTATTTACAATGCAGATTTGTGCTGTTGCCGAAGTGTGATTAAAGTTGTTGATCGAAGTGCTAAAAGTTCTGATGAAACTGCTTGTTCATCTTTCCATCGACGTAAAAAAGAAGCAAGTAATCATAATATTTACTTAACCGAATTTGCAACAATTGATGGAATAAATCAATTTGTCAGCATCGATTGCGAAAGTAGAAATTGTTTGTATAATGAAAAAGGCATTTGTACAGCTGATCGAGTCATGATTAGTGGTGGTCCAAAAGCCGGGAAATATGACGAAACACTTTGTGATACTTTTGTTCAAAAAAGATAATGATATCGTAATGATATCATTATTTATTAATTATAGTAAAATAGTTGAAATACTTAATAATTATTGATATAATAATTATAATAAGGTGGTAATATATGAGCAAAATCAAATTTTTTGCGCTAGGAGGTTTAGGAGAAAACGGCAAAAATATGTTTGTTGTTGAAGTGGATGAAAGAATCTTCATCCTTGATGCCGGACTTAAATATCCTAGTGTAGACTTATACGGAATCGATGCTGTTATCCCCGATTTTTCTTATTTGATTGAAAATAAAGACCGTGTCCAAGGTATTTTTTTAAGTCATGGACATGAAGACCATATCGGCGCGGTTCCCGAGGTATTAAAGCAACTGAATATTGGCGTTTTCGGAACCCATTTCACAATCTCCATACTTGAAGATCTTTTATTAGAAGAAGGAATGCAACTTTCAGATTATAGGTTATATCGGATTAATGATGATAAAGTTTTAAAATTCGGGAATATTTTAGTTTCTTTTTACAATGTAACCCATAGTATTCCTGAAGCAATTAATGTTGCCATCAAAACTCAAGATGGAGCGATCGTTTATGCTCCAGACTTTAATTTTGATGTTGGGCAAGATGAACGTTACCGCACTTCCTTTCATAAAATTTGTGAAGTTGCTAGTCATGGAGTTTTAGCTCTTTTATCTGAAAGTATAGGGACAAGTAATTTCAATCGCGTTAATCATGATTATGCTATGGTTTATACAATCAATGAGATTTTACAAACCAATAATAAGCGCATTATTTTTTCAACCTTTTCTACAGACCTTGATCGCATTCAAAAAATCATCAATATTGCTGTTGAAAATAATCGACGCATCGCGATAATCGGTCGTAAAGCCCAAAAAATTGTTAATATTGCGATTAATAGCGGATATTTAAAAATTCCAAATGGAAAACTCGTCAATTTAAAATACATTGATGAAGAAAATACCAACGATGATGATGATTTAGTCGTAATTGTTACGGGTACACGTCATGAACCTTTTTATATGTTGCAGCGAATGTGCCGTAAACAAGACCGTTTAATTGAAATTAAAGATGATGACCAAGTAGTAATTGTCACTCCTCCAGTTCCGGGAACGGAAAGAATGGCAGCTAAGACTTTGGATGTTTTGTATAAACGAGGAGCAATCGTAACAAATATCACTAAAGAAATGCTTAAAAGTTCTCATGCTGATGCTAATGATTTAAAAATGCTTTATAGCATGTTAAGTCCAAAATATATTATTCCGATAATTGGTGAATATCGTCATCAGCATCAACAAAAAAACATTGCTATTAGTGCCGGTTTTCCAGAAGAAAAAATCATTTTATTAGAAAATGGTGAAGTTGCAACCTTTAATGATGGGGTGTTTGAGAAAGGAAAAGATAAGGTTTCTTGTGGCGATGTCTTAGTTGATGGATCAATTGTTGGTGATATAAATGAAGTGGTCTTAAGAGATCGAGGAATGATGGCGCAAGAAGGTTTGGTGTTAATTAGTGTCGTTGTTGATGCGAGAACTCATCAAATCTTATCAGGGCCAGAAATTGTTACGAAAGGTTTAATTATATCTGATACAATTGATGAAGTTAATAATTTAATCTCGCATACAACTGATAATATTATTTATGAGTATTTTCAAAAGAAATACATTGATTGGAATTCCTTGAAAAATGATATTCGGGAACAAGTAGCAAAAGACTTAAAGAAGATGACTAAGAAAAGCCCGATTGTTATTCCAACGGTTATAGATGTTGAAATATGACAATGATGAAAGATGTTTATTAAAGCTTATATACAGAGAGTAAGTAATTTGGTGTGATACTTATTATAAGCCTAATAAATGCTACTTTCTAGTCTGAACTAATCATTCACGTACTTTGGCGTTAACAAAAATTAAGGTGCATAGTTTTACTATGAAGTAGGATGGTACCGCGATTAATTCGTTCCTATAT
>DATCKF010000080.1:0-3682 GCA_036562395.1 Bacilli bacterium | reverse complement strand
TTATTGATGGTGGCAGTTTATATATGATTCATCGTGCTGAAAGATTAGATGAAATCTTCATGGAACTAAAAAAAGAAAATTTTACTGTGAAAAATTTGCAATTTGTTTATCCTAAGATTACCTCAAATGAAGCAATGTCGGTATTAATAGATGCGAAAAAGAATCGTAATCCAGGATTAAAAGTAAAAGAACCACTTTATATCTATCAAGAAAACGATGAATATACAGATACAATCAAAAAAATATTTAATTTTAATAAACCAAATTAATAATTTATGTTATAATAGTAATAAGGAGGATGAATATGTTTCTAAGCTTATTATCCAAAGAAGAAAAATATTATTTTATTGATTTACTAACTAAAGTTGTCTCTGTAGATGGAGAAGCAAACGAAATTGAAATGCAAGTGATTAATCGTTTGAAATATGAAATGGGCGAGGATGCTTTAAAATATAAAAGAAGTAACCATACACTTGAAGATTTAATTGACTATTTTAAAGAAAAGCCTAAAGCAACGAAAAATTTAGTTTTTTTAAATCTTGTTAGCGCTTCTTTATATGATGAATGGTATAATGTTGAAGAGCATTTTCTTCTCGAAGAAATTCAAAATGCTTTTGGCTTATCAGATAAAAAGAAATCAGAACTAATGAAGATTGTATATGCTGAAAGAGATTTAAGGGAAAGAGCTAAAAGGATTATTTCAGAATGAAAATTCAAAGATCATATATTGATAAGGCCCCTACTTTATATCTTGTTCCAACCCCAATTGGCAATTTTCAAGATATGACATATCGGGCTGTTGAAGTGTTAAATAAAGTTGATTATATCTTCTGTGAAGATACGAGAGTGACTAAGGTTTTACTTAGTCATTTTCAAATCTTTACGCCATTATTTAGTTATCATAGTTTTAATGAAGAAACGCAAGCAGATGAAATAATTAAACTTTTAGAATCTGGAAAGAAAATAGCATTAGTAAGTGATGCGGGTTTGCCATGCATTAGTGATCCTGGTTTTTATGTCTCTCGAAAAGTAATAGAATTAGGATATAATGTCATCAGTTTACCTGGTGCTAATGCCGCTTTAACAGCTTTAGTTGCTTCTGGGATTCCGAATGATAAGTTTTACTTTTATGGATTTCTTCCGAGTAAAAAAACCCAAAGAGTTAAAGCATTAGAATCATTAAGGGACGTTGCAATTACTCTTATATTTTATGAAGCTCCACATCGTCTTCTTTATACATTACAAGATATTTATGATGTCTTTGGAGATCGAGAAATTGTTATTGCTCGAGAATTAACCAAAAAATTTGAAGAATATATTCGTGGAAATATTTCGGAAATTCTTCCTTTCCTTCAAGAAGTAAAAGGAGAAATAGTATTGATTGTGAAAGGAAGTAAACAAACCCAGATACAAGAAGATCTTTTGAAATTAGAAATTAAAGATCATTACGAATATTACTTAACGCAAGGATTAGATTCCAAAGAAGCAATGAAAAAAGTTGCAAGCGATCGTCATATTTCCAAAAGTGAAGTATATAAAGAAGTAATCAAATAGACTCATCATGAGTCTTTTTTTGTGTTGTATAGTAGATATAAGTTAGATAATTCTGATAAATAATTAAAGAATTATAGGTTATCCTGAATATTGTTATATTGATAAACTAAAAAAGTAGTTATAACATATAAATTGACTTTTTTTATATCATTAATATTGAATTATTTACAAGTTCAACTATCGTCATCTATATATGACTTCTAATAAGAACGATTATTCCTTACTGATTAATGGATTAATGTATTTAATATTGAGAAAAGCAAATTAAATCTAAAATCTTTTCTTCTATTTAATTTGAAAATGCTTTCAATAATGTTATAATATAGTTAATAAGGAAGAAAGGAGAAAGTATTTAGATACTTTAATGTGACAATGAAATTATCTTTACTTGATAAAATAAAATTATTAGATGGTGCTGATGTTTGGCACACTAAAAGTGTATCAAATCTTCCCCAAATAATGGTTGCTGATGGTCCTCATGGGTTACGAAAGCAAAATGTTGATGGAGATAATTTAGGGATAGGTGGAAGTGTTCCAGCAACAGCTTTTCCAACTGCCAGTCTACTTGCTTGTAGTTGGGATATAGATCTCATATCAATGGTTGCAAAGGCAATTGCTAAGGAAGCAAAGGCGCAAAAAGTTAACGTTGTTTTGGGTCCTGGAATTAATATTAAAAGAAGTCCTTTATGTGGAAGAAATTTTGAATATTTTTCTGAAGATCCATATCTTACAGGAATCCTTGCAGCAAGTTATGTTCGAGCTATCGAAGATAGTAAGGTTGGTTGTTGTGTTAAGCATTTCTGTTGCAATAATCAAGAAAAGAATCGGTTTACCGAAAATAGTGTTGTTGATGAAAGAGCATTGTATGAAATATATTTAAAAGCGTTCTTTATGTGTGTTAAAGAAAATCCAGCGATGATTATGGCAAGTTACAATAAGGTTAATGGATATCATAGTACAGAATCCCAATATTTAATGAATTTTTTAAGAAAAGAATGGGGATATAATGGGGTTGTTGTTACTGATTGGGGTGCAAGTTGTAATCGTATCAATGAAGTTAAAGCTGGTTGTGATTTAGAGATGCCATCAAGTAATGGATATAATACTAATAAGTTACTTGAAGCATCGAAAAATGATGAAGAACTAGTGCAAGCAATTGAAACAAGTGCCGAGAGGATTGTTGAGCTTATTCAAAAGTATAAGGATTTATCTAATACTTCATTTGATATCGAAGAACATCATAATATATCAAGACTTGCTGCATCAGAATCAATGGTTCTTTTAAAGAATGAAGGAGTATTACCTTTAAAAGATGATGAAAGGATAGCTTTAATTAGTGGTTTTATTGATAATATGCGCTTTCAAGGTGGAGGAAGTTCACATATTAATCCGACGAAAGTTGATCAAATAATCGATATATATCAAGAATACTCATCGAATATTATGTATGCAAAAGGATTCACTCTTGATGGTGATGGATATGATGATAAATTATTTCAAGAAGCAATCGATGTTAGTAAAAATGTTGATAAAGTTGTTTTAATTATTGGGTTACCAGAAAGTTATGAAACCGAAGGAATGGATCGTACATCTTTAGAATTACCAAGCGGACAAATTAAATTATTACATGAAATAGCTAAAGTAAACCCTAATTTAATTGTCTGTGTTATAAGTGGATCAGTTGTCAATTTGAGTTTCAGTGATATTACCCAAGGCTTATTAATGTGTTATTTGGGTGGTCAAGCGAGTAGCAAAGCTATTCTTGATATTCTTTATGGAAAAGTTAATCCATCAGGGAGACTTGCGGAAACATTCATTGATACAATTGATGATTGTAATGTAAAATTAAATGACGATGATAATGTTTATTATGATGAATCGATTTTTGTTGGTTATCGATATTATCAAACATTTAATAAACAAGTTAGATTTCCTTTTGGTTATGGCTTAAGCTATACAACATTCTCTTATTCTAATTTTACAGTTTCTGAAAATGATAAAGAAATTAATATTAGATTTAAACTAAAAAATACTGGCAATTATTTTGGAAAAGAAGTAGTTCAAGTTTATCTTGAAAATAATAAATCAACAGTCTATAAAGCTAAAAGAGAATTAAAAAGATTTATCA
>DATCKF010000073.1:0-1998 GCA_036562395.1 Bacilli bacterium | reverse complement strand
AAAATTGTCGAAAAATATCAAAAATCTAACAATAATTTTTCTATTTCTTCTAGTCTTGACATATATTCAGAAAGTTTCGCTTTTTCTGCTTCAACTTTCTCTTGTGGAGCTTTTTGAACAAAGTTTGGATTATTTAACATTCCTTGACAACGTTTAATTTCTTGAATCATTTTTTGCTTTTCATTTTCTAATTTTTGTTTTTCTTCTTCAAGATCAACCAATGTCTTCAAAGGAATACTTGCAATAACATCATTTAATACTTGAACAACACTTTGTTTAGTTTCAACCTCTTCATTTGTTACTTGTAATTCATTGTAATTAACAAATCTCTTTAAATAATGAAGATTACTGTTAATTATCGTTTTAACTTTTTCATTTTTAACTTGAAGAATTAAATCAATTTTTTGACTATTTGGAACATGTTTAACTGCTCGAGTATTACGGACAAAAGTAATAATATCAAAAATTATGGCAATATCATTAGCATCTTTAAAGCTATATTGACGCTTACGTTTTGGCCATTCACTAACACAAATGCTTCCATCATTAAATTTCTGATAAATATCTTCCGTAACAAATGGCATGAATGGGTGAAGTAATTTTAAGATGTCAGTTAAGACATATTTTAAAACAGCACAAGTATTAATCTTTTCTTCTTGATTATTACCGCTAAAGACAACTTTGGTCATCTCTAAATACCAAGATGCAAAATCATCCCAGACGAATTTGTATATAGCCTTAGCAACTTCACCAAATTCATATTTCTCATAATTATAATTTGTATTATTAATTAATTCATTTAATTTATTTAAAATCCATTTATCAACAACATTTAATAATTTAATGTCAATATCTTCATTTTGATATTGATGTTCTTCAAAATTTAAGCCAATGAAGCGGGAAATATTCCAAATTTTATTGATATAATTCCATGCGGCTTCAATTTTTGTTTCTGAATAACGAATATCTTGACCAGGAGTTGTGGTTGTTGCGAGGAAATAACGTAAGCTATCAATACCAAACTGATTAACTGCATCCATCATATCAACACCATTTCCAAGTGATTTACTGATTTTTCTTCCTTGTTCATCGCGAATTAAGCCATGTAATAATACATCTTTAAATGGTCTTTTTCCAGTTAAATATTTCGATTGGAAAACCATTCGCGCAACCCAGAAGAATATAATATCATAACCAGTAACTAATGTATCAGTTGGGAAATATCGCTTATAATCAAATGTTTCTTCAGGCCAACCTAATGTTGAAAAAGGCCATAAAGCACTTGAAAACCATGTATCAAGAGCATCTTCATCTTGTTTCCAGCCTTCTCCTTGAGGAGGATTAACACCAACGTATACTTCATCACCACGATACCAAGCTGGAATTCTATGTCCCCACCATAGTTGTCTTGATATACACCAATCTTGAATATTTTCAAGCCAATTCAAAAATGTTTTTTCAAAGCGATGAGGAACAAAATTAACTTTATCTTTTGTCTTTTGCATTGCAATGACATCACTTGCAAGTTTATCCATCTTGACAAACCATTGTTTTGATAATCGTGGTTCAACAATTACTCCAGTTCTTTCTGAATGTCCAACAGCATGAATAATTTTTTCGATTTTTGTACATAATCCTAATTCTTGTAAATCTTTTACAACTCTCTTTCGACATTCAAAGCGATCTAAACCTTCATATTTACCAGCAAGGTGATTCATTTTACCATCATCAGTCATACATAAAGGTCGAGCAAGATTATGACGTAAACCTACTTCAAAGTCATTAGGATCATGAGCAGGAGTGACTTTTACAACCCCTGTTCCAAATTCGCGATCAACATACTCATCAGCAATAACCGGTATTTTAACATTCGTTCCTGGAATAAATACTTCTTTACCAATATATTTTTGATAACGAGAATCTTTTGGATGTACCATTAAAGCTTGATCAGCAAACATTGTTTCTGGTCTGGTTGTGGCAATTTCAAGACCACCTTCA
>DATCKF010000051.1:0-7688 GCA_036562395.1 Bacilli bacterium | reverse complement strand
TTCTAACACATTCATGAAAAGAAAGCAAATAGAAAATTATTCATATGATTTCAATGCTGTCACCATATCAATTTTCTTAATTCTAAAATGTAAGATAATATTAACACAAATTGAAAATACAATCGTTAATATTACTGTATAAATATAACTGAAGATATCAATATTTTGAATTAACATAAATTCATTACTTTCAATAATATCAATCACATAACTTTCAAAATAATATCCAATTAATAATCCAAAGCCAATACCGATAATTGTACAAAAATAATTCTCCCGGGCAATATAATTTGAAACTTCCAAATCATTCATACCTAAGACTTTAAAGGTTGCAAGTTCTTTAATGCGTTCGGTTATATTAATATTGGCAAGATTATATAAAACAATAAAAGCAAGCAATCCTGAAGATAAAATAATGATGAGGACAATGAAGGCCAAGTTATTAGTACTTTCACTAAAATATTCTTCATTACTTGAAATAAGAGAGGTTGCTAAAATGTTAGGCTCTTGTTTTAAAAGTTCTGTTACATTCTGATTATTTAATTGAAGTAGAACAATATTATAATCAAAATCATGAAACTTTTGAATAAATAAATCTTTACTGATATATAGATAATTTTTTAAATAATTTTCAGTTATTCCCATAACTTTTAAATTAATCTCTTGATTTGAATAATCAATGATCGTTATGTAATCATTTACTTTAAGATTATTAATTTTCGCAACCCTTTCAGTAATAATTACTCCTTCATCATCCAAAGTCAATTTCTTTTGTGTTTCTCGATTTTGTAAGCATATGAATTTATCTAAATCACTTACATTTTCTGGAACGATAATATCAATAAATAATGAATCTTCACCTTTCACTTGATATGTATTTTGGTAAATGAATAATGAATCATCAATTTCTGGATATTTTGAAAAATCAATATTGGCATTAGGAGTAATTAAAGCATAAGCATCGTATTGAAAGATTTCAAAAAACTGTTTATCAGATACTTTAATAATGGCATTACGTAACCCAAAACCAGTAAGCATTAGTCCTGCACATCCGCAAATCCCAATAATCGTAATTAGTGATCGTCTTTTATAGCGGAAGATATTTCTGACTGTCATTTTCATATTAAAGCTTAATCGATTCCAGAAAAATTTAATTCTTTCTAATAAGATTTTCTTTCCGGAAATTGGTGACTTCCCACGTAATAATTGTGATGGTACTGTTTTTAAGATATTAATGCAAGCGATAAAAGCAGAAAAGGTAGTTGATAGGGAAGCAGTGAGTAAACAAATTAATAAATAATCCCAATGCGGTTGAAAATCAAGACTAGGAAGAAGATATGTCATATTATAGGCATTATACACAATGCGAGGTAAAATTAATATACCACAACTAACACCAATTAAAGTTCCAAATAAAGTTACTATAAAGGCATATATAAAATATTTACTGGCAATTTCCATTTTTTTATAGCCTAATGCACTTAATGTTCCAATTTCTAATCTTTGTTCAGAAACCATGCGTGTCATAGTTGTTAATGTAATGAGGATTGCAATGAGGATAAAGAAAATCGGTATAACATTAGCAATTTGTTCGACCTTATCAACATCCAGTCTAAAATTGATATACCCATCAATATTTCTTCGATCATAAATTTGAATACCTTCATGCATCAGTTTTAATTTAGCTTCATCAATAACATCAAAATACTTTTCATCATATGCTCGATACTTATTTTCTACTTTTACAAGCACATTCGTATAACGTGATAATAAAAAATTATCTTCATACATGACAACATAAAAATCAATTTCGCCATCTCCAAGGTGTGTTTTTCCATAGTTATGAGTAATAAATTCCGGACTCATAACAGTACCGACAACGACAAAATCATGATTTAAAATATGGGACTCATCAATAGTAATTCGCTCTCCGATTTTATATGCATCATGCGATACTAATATTTCATGATCACTTTGAGGGTATCTACCACTAACAAGGTGATATTGTTTATAATCTTTTGATGATATAATTCTTAAGACATTTTGATTATCATCATAAACGAAATCTACTTCATATCTTCCAAAGGCATCTAAGACGACTTCATTATTTAATAAATCATTAATATCATCAACAGAAAAACCAGTTTCAGTATATAAACGGAGATCATAAAAATCATGATAATAGTTTTCAACGGTATTAATCATATCAGGACCACTTGCTTTTAATCCTGCATAAAATCCCGTCCCCAAAGCGACAATCAAAAAAATTGATAAAAATCGGCTTCTACTTTTCCATATTTCTCTAATGATATTTACAAACAATTTCTTTTTCATATCACCACTCTACTTGTGATACAGGTTTTGGCGATTGATTAAGAATAATATCTTCAACTTTACTGTCACGTAATTTAATGACTCGATCTGCACATGGAACTAAAGCTTGATTATGTGTAACAATGACAACGGTCATTCCCGTATTTATGCATGTTTCTTGTAGTAATTGTAAGATTAATTTGCCAGTAATGGAATCTAGTGCTCCAGTTGGTTCATCACATAGTAAAAGTTTAGGAGC
This sequence comes from Bacilli bacterium, assembly GCA_036562395.1. Classification (GTDB taxonomy): domain Bacteria; phylum Bacillota_I; class Bacilli_A; order ML615J-28; family CAG-698; genus DUOT01. The sequence goes on along the minus strand of DATCKF010000051.1, from coordinate 5,116 downwards.
TTTTGCTAAGGCACGGGCAATCGCAACCCGTTGCTGCTCTCCTCCTGATAATTGCGATGGAAAGTTATTGACTCTTTCAAATAATCCAACTTCCGATAATAAATGTTCAACTTTCAACTTGCTATTGCTTAATTCAATTGCTAATTCAATATTTTCTTTCACTGTTAAATTCGGAATCAAATTATAAAATTGAAAAACAAATCCGCAAGTATTACGACGATATTTTGTTAATTTGATGTTATCGTATTTACTGATTTCTTCATTATCAACAATAATCGTTCCAGCATTACATCGATCCATTCCTCCCAGCATATTTAATAATGTCGTTTTTCCAGCTCCACTGGCACCAACAATGACAACAAACTCACCTTTGTTAATGTCAAAGGAGACATGATCAGCTGCTAGAATTTTTACTTTCCCCATCTGATATTCTTTTACAACCTCACGAAAACTAATATAAGCCATAATGGTCCTTTCTTTATAATTTATAATAATCTTGGATTTTTTTAATTATCTGAACCAAACTTCCGCTTAAATCATCACCTATCTTATCAAAAATATTAGCTAGATATAATGTTGCTTTATCGGTTAAAGTTGTGATAGCTTTTTCCCCTTCTTCGGTTAGTAGACAAATTACTTTGCGACGATCATGCGAATCAATTTCCCTTCTGATATACCCTAATTTCTCTAAATGATTTAAACTAATCGTAATATTAACGCGTGATAAATTTAATTTATCACTTAAATATGATGGAGAAACATCATTTGTAGAATATAAGACACTTAAAATACGATTTTCAGGCTGGGAATATTCAACAAAGACATCAAAAAAACCTAAAGTATTAAGTTGCGTGGCGATATTAATAAATTCTTGTGCTTTTTCCTTATTATTCATACAATACTCCTAAATTTAATTTATTCTTTAAATTATTTTATCATTAAATTATTTAATTGTCAAATAATTATATTCATTAAATTAATTATATATGTTGTCTTTAAATAAAAAACTGCACTAAAGGATTACCTTTAATGCAGTCTTTTATTCATATATATGTTAGAAGAGAGTTGGTTAATTTTAATACATTCCTTGAGGAACAGCTGGTTCAGGTTTATTTTCTTTAATTTCTGTTACGGCAACTTCAGTTGTAATGAATAATGCTGAAATTGAAGCGGCATTAAGAACAGCAGTTCTTGTAACTTTAGTTGGGTCAACAATACCTTTCTTAAACATATCAACCCATTCACCGTTCTTAGCATCAAAGCCAATATTTATTTTACTTTGTTTTTGTTTTTCAACAATTTCACCTGGGTCAAAACCAGCATTTTCCGCAATTTGATAAATTGGAGCAACTAAAGATTCCATGACAACATTGATACCTTTTTGAACATCAATGACATCAGATTTTAGTTTTGGTTTTAATTCATTATATATTTCAACAAGTACAGCACCACCGCCGATAACAATACCTTCAGCAACTGCAGCTTTTGTTGCATTAAGAGCATCTTCAATACGAAGTTTCTTTTCTTTTAATTCAGTTTCAGTTAAGGCACCAACATGAACTACAGCAACACCATTTGTAAGTTTTCCTAAACGTTCATTCAAACGGTTCTTGTCATAATCACTTGTTGCATTAACAATGTGTTGTTTAATTTCTTCAACACGTTTCTTAACTTCTTCTGGATTACCATTACCATCAATAATTGTTGTATTATCTTTGTTAACAACGATTTTCTTAGCAACACCTAAGTCTTCTAATTTCAAATCTTCTAATTTTAAGTTAAGATCTTTGGCATAGAATTTAGCACCAGTCATGCAAGCAATATCACCAAGTAATTCTTTTTGATTATCGCCAAATCCAGGAGCTTTTGTTGCAACGACATTAAATGTTCCCCGTAATTTGTTAACAATTAAAGTACTTACAACTTCATTTTCAATATCGTCAGCAATCATTAATAATGGTTTATTGCTTTCAACAACTTGTTCAAGTAAAGGTAGAATTTCTTTGACTGTTGAAATCTTTTGATCAGTTACAAGAATATAGGCATTTTCTAATACAACTTCCATCTTTTCACGGTTTGTTACCATGTATGGAGAAATATAACCTTTATCATATTGTAACCCTTCAACAACCTCTAAGTATGTATCAAATCCTTTTGATTCATCAACACTAATTACACCTTCACGACCTACTTTACTCATTGCTTCAGAAATAATCTTACCGATTTCATTGCTTCCAGATGAAACAGTTGCTACACTAGCAATATCTTCATCTGATTCAATCTTTTTCGATTTTTCCAATAATTTCTTTGCAACTTCACGGCTTGCCATTTCAATACCTTCACGCATTAAAACTGGATTTGCACCTTTATCAATGGCATCTAAGCCTTTATGAATCATTGCTTGGGCTAAAACGGCAGCAGTTGTTGTTCCATCACCTGCTACATCATTCGTTTTATTTGATACTTCATATACTAATTTTGCACCCATGTTTTCAAATTGATCTGCAAGTTCGATTTCACGTGCAATAGTCACACCATCATTTGTAATTAGTGGTGATCCATAACCTTTATCCAAAACAACATTGCGACCTTTAGGACCTAAAGTAACTTTCACAGCATTCGCAATTGTATCAACACCTTTAAGCATTGAAACTCTTGCATCTTTAGAAAATAGTAATTGTTTACTCATTTTGACCTCCTACTCAACGATTGCTAAAATATCTTTTTCATTAATGATGAGATATTCTTCTTCTTCAAATTTAAATTCAGTTGTTGAATACTTTTTATAAACTACTTTGTCACCAACTTTAACTGTTAACGGAACTTTTTTACCGTCAACTAAAGCACCATCACCAACAGCAACAACCGAAGCAATATTAGGTTCTTCTTTTACATTGCCAGTGAGGATGATACCGCTAGCTGTTTTTTGTTCAACTTTTTCTTTCTTTAACACAACATTATCATGTAATGGTTTTAGCATAAAAGTACCTCCTTAATTAATGCTAATATATTTTTTATTATCTTGAATACTTTCTTTAGGGATGTGGATTGTTAAAACGCCATTTTCATAGTTTGCAGAAATTTGATCTTCATTGATTCTGCCAACATAATAATCTCGTGAAAGGCGACCACGATAACGTTCCCTATGAATGTATTCTTGATTATCATTATTTAAAGTTTCTACAGCAACTGTTAAATAACCATTTTTATAACTTATCTTAATATTTTCTTTCGCAACTCCAGGAAGATCAATTGCTAATTGATATCCTCCTTCATCTTCAATAATATCTGTCCTCATATTATTATAAGTAGAATTAAATGGAATGTCAAACCAATCATCAAAAAAATTATTTACTCTATCAATTAAATTTCTCATCATTATCCCTCCTATTTAATTTCAATAAATTTACGATCATCAATTACCGAATCTTTTGGAATTTCAACTGATAAAATGCCATTTATATAACTAGCATTAATACTATTAATATCAATATCACCAACATAATATGATCTTGTGAAACGTCCATAGCTACGTTCTTTATGAACATAATGCTCGTTACTATGATCTACTTCTTGTTTCTTTTCTGCTTCAATGGTTAGATAACCATTATCTAAACTTAATTTAAGGTCTTCTTTTGTAAAACCTGGAACTGTTATTTCAAGTATATACTTATTGTCTTTCTCTTTTACATTTGTTTGTAAATAAGAATTAAAAGGCCTATAAAATGGCATCCAATCATAATCATTTTTTCTTCTAATTAATGACATAAACACCGCTCCTTTCTTCTTAGCACTCTTTACCATTCAGTGCTAATGATATTATAACATAATATTTAGCACTGTCAAGTGTTTTGTGCTAATTTTTTAAAAATTTTTTAATTTTCTTCTTGAAACCATATTTTCCATATTTATGCATATACTATTTAAGAGGTGATCTAATGGGAAAAAGCTACAAAGGAGCTATAAGTTTTGGATTGATCTATATTCCTATCAGTTTATATAATGCAGTTAGAAGTAACACGATAAACTTTAATTTAATCGATAAAAAAACGATGAGTAAGATCCATTACGTAAAGACATGTGCTAATTGTGATGGTAAGGAAGTTGATAAGGATGATATTGTAAAAGGGTTTGAGTATGAAGATAATAAATATGTCATTTTTGATAATGAAGATTTTGAAAAAATAAAATCAAAGAAAGATAAAACTATCGTTATTGAAGAATTTGTAAATTTGAGCGATATCGATCCTATATACTATGATAAACCATATTATGTCGTCCCTGAAAAAGGTGCCGAAAAACCTTTTGAGCTCTTAAAAAAAGCGATGGAAAAAACTAAAAAAGTAGGGATCGCAAAGACGGTTTTAGGAACAAAAGATACATTGATTGCTTTACGAGTGAAAGATGGAATCATGTATTTAAATACGATGAATTTTCATGAGGAGATTGTTGAAGCGCCTTATGTTTCAGAAAATGTGAAAACAAATAAGCAAGAATTAGATTTAGCAATCGCTCTTTTAAATAGTATGACAAGAAAATTTCGACCAGAAGAATTTATCGATGAATATCGACGCAAAGTCATGAGTGCCATTGAAGCAAAAATCGCCGGACAAGAAATCCTTGTTCGTGATGATGAGGATTTAAATCCAGCTTTGGATTTAATGACTGCTTTAGAAGAAAGCCTTGAACGTGTTAGAGAACGACCACAAGCATAATGGATAATTTCTATCAAGATCTATCACCGATGCTTTTTTATGAAAGTGAGCCTTTCGATTCCAAAGATCATATCTTCGAATTAAAATTTGATGGCATTAGAGCTTTAGCATACCTCGATATCGATAAAACAATCATTAAAAACAAACGTCATAAAGAAGTTACAAATCTATATCCCGAACTCAACAACCTCCACAAACAAGCAAAAAAACGATGTATCATTGATGGGGAAATTGTTGTCATGATCAATGGTAAACCAAATTTTTTTAAAATGCAACAACGAAGTTTATTACAAGACCCCTTCAAAATAAAAATCAACTCTCAATCATATCCTGTAACATTTATTGCTTTTGATATTATTTATTATCATGACCATTTTATTACTGATTTATCGCTCATCGAA
>DATCKF010000025.1:0-3701 GCA_036562395.1 Bacilli bacterium | reverse complement strand
ATCACTATTAATATACTCATTATCTTTATCAAAATTTGGTGTTCCTCGTTGATAAACGAGATTGTTTTCTAAAACAAAACGCGTATCATAATGCGTTCTTCCTTGATGAGTTATTTTTATTCCTTTCGAATTCAAGGGAATATTAACATTATATAAATTTGCATATTCTAATAATTTATTGTGAAAGATGAATTCAAGTGTTTCTTCAACTCTTAATTCAGCTTCAGAAAAGTCATAAGGGGTTGTTGAAAAGGCGATAGCTTTTTTACCGGTAAAAACGGCTTCAGTTGCACAAGCAACTGTCCCCGAATACATTATATCTTCACCCAAGTTATACCCATTATTTATTCCAGATAAAACTAAATCATATGGATCATTTAAGAAATACTTTGCAAATCGTACACAATCTGCTGGTGTTGAATCAATCAAATAAGTATCAACCCCTGGTATTAAATCATTTAACTTTTCAAAGAATAATCCTTCCTGAATATTAATTGCATGACTTTTACCTGATTGTTGGACTTTAGGGGCAACAACAATCACTTCCCCTAATTTTAATGCTTTTTGGGCCAATATTTTAAGTCCTAAAGAATTAATCCCATCATCATTTGTTACCAATACTCTCATTCCCAATCTCCTTCATGGTTTAAACTTTCTAGTAATTTATCTGCTTTTTTGACTAATGCTTTTAATTCCTTCTTATTTTTGACGCTCGCTCCACATGCTTGGGCATGCCCACCACCATTAAAAGCTTGGGCTATTTCAATAATATTTACATATCGTGAACGAATCCGAGCTCTAATTCCTTCCCCTGCTTCGATAAATAAAATCCATATAATACTACCTTTAATATTATCAAGGACACTGACCATATTTGATGCATCAGAATGAGATACTTTAAATCGATCACGAATTCTTTTGGAAATATATATATAACTGACACCATTTTTTGTTGTTTTAAAATGACGTAAGAGATATCCTTGTAATTTTAAAATATTGCGTTCTTTTAAATAGAGATTAGCATATATTTTTTCAGTATCGAATCCATACTCAAGTAGATCTCCTGCCAATTTTAACGTTAACCCATTTACTGAACTATATCGAAATCTTCCGGTATCAGTAATAACTCCAACATATAAAGCTCTTGCCCCATCAACACTCATCTTTAATTCATCTTCAAAAGTTTTAAAAAAATCCATAATTAATATTGTAGTTGCTGGAAAATCATCACGGACATAATTGATATCACCATATGGATCAGTTTCAATATGATGATCAATTTTAATAATTTCTTTTCCCAATTTATATTCTTCTCCGCTTATACGATCGCTTGTTGATGTATCAACAACTATGATTAAGGCATTTTCATATTCACTCGGATCAACTTCATCTTCTAGACCGATAAAGTCAAGATATTCAGCATGATCATTACCTGCAACACTATATATCTTTTTTTCTGGAAATGAACATTTTAGAATGTCTCTTAATCCTAATGAACTTCCAATGCAATCCCCATCTGGACGAAAGTGTCGGTGAATAATAATTGTATCATATGCTTTGATTTTTTCAAGTATTAATTTTTTTATTTCTAAATAATTATCCATTGTTATTCTCCAATAATTGTTGTAAAGTTTGAAGCATTAGTTCTGCCTCTTGAAAATTTTTAAGAGTTGCACCACTTGCAAGTTTGTGACCACCGCCACCAAATTGCAATGCAACATTACTTACATCAATATTATTTGATCTAATTTCCGCAAGTACTTGCCCATTTTCATTTTCGGTAAAGTTAACCCATATCTCAATTCCACTAATACCTCCCATTACTCCTACCATACCTCTTGAAATCGTAAATACATCAAATCCGCTTTCCATCACATCTTGATATGTACTTTTAAGGTATGCAAGTTTACCATTTTGTTTGAACTTAAGAGTCATTTGGGCACGCAATTTGACAAGTCTAATATCTTCTACATACAAATAATTATAAACATCATTAATGTTAAAATGATATTCTAGCAGTTTTGCGCAAATCGCAAATGTTTTTGCATTTACTCCAGCATAGCGAAATCTTCCGCTATCTGTAACAATTCCCGTAAAGAGGGCCATAGCTCCAAGATCAGTCAATTCCCATTGGTTTGTGAAAACAAGGTCCGCGATTAAAAGAGCACAACTTATTACATTATCACAAACAAAATTAATATCACCATATGGATAACCAGACTTATGATGATCAATTTTTATTATAAAATCGCCTGTTTTATACCTTTCGTCATCAATAATATCAGTCGTACTAGTATCTAAGACGATTACTAATGCCCCTTGAAAATCACTATCATTTATTTTATCCATTATTCCAAGAAAAGAATACTTTTGATTATCATTTCCGCCAATCAAAACTTTCTTATCGGGAAAAGTCTTAATAATAGCTTCTTTTAATCCAATTTGACTTCCTAGAGCATCACCATCGGGATTTTGATGTCTTAGGATAATAATTTTATCATATGTTTTTGTTTTTTCACATATTTCTTTATACATACTTACTCCACTATATAACTTTACTTATATTATTTCTTTTTTGCAGTTTAATTATCGCATTGGTAATGTTATCAAAAGTATCATCATGACTAATGACAAATAATTGTGATAATTCATTAACAACATCAATAACAATTTCCGCAATCCTTTCCCGACGTTTAAAATCAAGATTAATCGTTGGTTCATCTAAGAAATAAACATCAAGGCCAGATAAATGTTTAAGCATCGAAAGGCGAATCGCAAGAGCACAACTCATTTGCTCACCGCCTGATAATTGTTCAATAGTTTTATAATTATTGTCTTTATCAATTAAGCGAACTTCATAATCTTCTGTAAGTTCCAATATAACAGCTTCATTAGCAATCCTTTGATAAATTTGCGTTGCTGCATGTGATATATATTCACGATAGCGGGCTGATAACTTTTGAGGAAGACTTGAATAAATTGATCTTGTTTGTTTTAAGAATTCAATAATGTTCTGATATTTTTGTAATTGTTTTTGTTTTATATCTTTTTCTTTGATTAAATCTTCCATTGTCTTAATTTCATTTTCTAATTCTACTTTTTGTAGTGTCTTTTCTTTAATTGAAGCTTGCATAAAACTAATCATTTTAATTAATTCATTTTCCTGAGTTTCAAGATTACTTAATTCTTCTTCAGAATAATCATTTTCGTAATTATTTATTTCATCACTGATAATAATAACTTCGTTTTCAAGATTAATTTTTTCTTGTTTATGATTATTTAAAATATTTAAAAGCTTTTCTTGATCGCAAGCTTTATTAATATTAGCTAAGTATAAATTTTTACTTTCTTCTAATTCTAAATTATGAACTTTTAATTCATCAATTCTTGCTTTTACATTATTTGCATTAATAATTTCATTTAATCTAGCAATTTCTTCTTTTATTCTTAAAATATTTTCATTCAAAACTGTTAACTTTTCACGATTAGTAAAAATAATATTTTTTAATTGTGTTATTTCTTTTTCATATGATGAATATAATTGTTCTTTACTTTTGATTGTAAACTTTAAAGTGTCAATTTTAGTACGATAATTAAAAATGATATTTTTATCTTCATTAATTTGATTATCTAGTTCTTGAATATTTTGATCCATTTTATTTAACTGAACTTCTAAATTATTAAATTTATCTACAATAGTG
>DATCKF010000152.1:0-5161 GCA_036562395.1 Bacilli bacterium | reverse complement strand
AAAGCCGCAGTTACCAACGATTTGGGTTGTAATTCCTTGCTTCAAAAATGGAAAAATTGCTTCATCTAAATGAACAAAAAAGTCATTATGTGAATGGGCATCAATAAACCCTGGACTAATGCATAGATTTGTACAATCAATTACTTTATCAGCAGTTTCATTAAGGTTTTCGCTAAGTTTCTCAATCACATTATTATTAATTAAGATATCAAGTTTTTGGGGTTTATTTCTTGATCCATCATAAACTAAACCATTCTTCAATAATATTTTCATTTTACTTCTCCTTTTGATAATTATTATGTATATTATATAGATTGACTTATCATTATAATAACATTAATATCCATCATATTGTCATTATATCAAAATTCATCATTTTTTTCAATCCTCAATAAAACTCCTTTTCAATTGTTATGCTTGAAAAAAAGATGAAAACAGAGTATAATAAATTAAGGTGATAAGGATGAGGTTTAATATACTAGCAAGTGGCTCAAAAGGAAATATGACAATTATTGAAACAGAAGATACAAAAGTATTACTTGATGCCGGTATATCCTTACAAGAAGCAAAAAAAAGAAATGATTATGATTATGAAAACCTTGATGCAATCATTATTTCTCATGAACATAGTGATCATATACGTTTTTTAATATCGATTGCGAAAAAATTAAAGGTTACAATATATATCAATAAAGAAAGTTTTAATAACTTACTTTTACGTTATAAAGACCAAATGATTGGTATGAAAGTTATTTTTATTGAAGCTAATACAAAATATCAAATAAAAAATCTATCTTTTCTAACTCTTCGCTTATCCCATGATGCTGCAAGCTGCTTAGGGTTTATTTTTTTTAATCAAAAAGTATCTATTGGATATGTTACGGATACGGGTTTTTTACCACTTCCATATATTGAAATATTAAAAAAAGTAGATTGCTTAGTGATTGAAGCAAATCATGATGTTGAAATGTTACATAATAGTAATAGGCCTTGGCCTTTAAAAGAAAGAATCTTATCAATTAAGGGACACATGTCGAATTATATTTGCGGACAGGTATTAAATAAAGTTTTAGAAGCTAAGAAATTGAAATTAATTATTCTTGCCCATTTAAGTACTGAATGTAATACGGAAGAATTAGCAGTAGATACGATTTTAGAATTAATAGAAACAGTAGATTTACCAAAAATTATCGTCGCAAAACAAGATCAGGCAACTGGATTTATCGAGGTTACAAATGGTAATTAAAATTGTTGCAGTGGGCAAAATAAAGGAAAAATATATTAATGATGGGATTAATGAATATTTAAAAAGGATTTCACCTTTTTGTAATTTACAAATTGTTGAAACGAAAGAATTTCATTTTCAAGAAATAGAAAAGAACATTGATTTAGAAGGGAAAGCCATTTTAGATAATCTTCATCCTAATGATTATGTAATTACTCTTGAAATTGAAGGAGAAAGCATTGATAGTATTACTTTAAGTAATAAAATAAAAGAACTTTATACTTATCAATCACACAATTTAGTCTTTGTGATTGGGGGTTCAAATGGATTGAGTTTAGATGTCAAGAAACGTAGCAATTATCGTTTATCTTTTGGACGTCTAACTTATCCTCATCAATTAACAAGATTACTTTTATGTGAACAAATTTATCGTGCTTTTTCAATCATTAATAATTTAAAGTATCATAAGTAGGTGGATTATGTTTAAATTACATAGTAAATTTCAACCGACAGGTGATCAACCACAAGCGATTGAAAAGTTGACTAACAATCTTTTTGATGGAGTTAAGTATCAAACTTTACTTGGAGCAACGGGAACGGGAAAAACATATACGATTGCTAATGTTATTAAAAATTATGGAAAAAATACTTTAGTACTTGCCCATAATAAAACCTTAGCTGGTCAATTATATAGTGAACTTAAAGCTTTTTTCCCTGAAAATCGCGTTGAATATTTTATTTCATATTATGATTATTATCAACCAGAAGCATATGTTGCAAGTAAAGATTTATATATTGAAAAAGATTCAAGCATAAATGATGATATTGATCAAATGCGACATAGTGCTGTTTCTGCTCTTTTATCAGGAGAAAATGTGATTGTTGTAAGTAGTGTTTCTTGTATTTATGGAATAGGAGATCCTGCGGATTATGAAGATAAAATGTTGGTCATTAAAGTTGGAGATAGACTAAATTGCGATGACTTTTTTGAACAATTAATAAAAATGCAATATGTCCGTAATGATTATGATTTTAAACGTGGTAGTTTTCGTGTTAAAGGTGATAATGTTGATATCATTCCGATGGGAGAAAAAGAAGAAGCCATCCGCATTCAATTTTTCGATGATGAAGTTGAATCCATTCGGATTATTGATGCTCTAACGGGAAAAGGAAAAGCAGTAAAAAATATTATTACTATTTATCCTGCAACATTATTTGCTGTCTCGGAAGAAAAATTAAAAATTGCTATAGAACGAATTAAAGAAGAACTTGCTCAACGCTTAAAAGAATTTCGTGACCAAGGTAAATTGCTTGAAGCTGAACGCTTAGAGCAACGTACAAATTATGACTTAGAAATGCTAGAAGAAGTTGGATATTGTAGTGGTATAGAAAACTATTCTCGCCACTTAAGTTTACGTGAAGAAGGACAGACACCATATACATTAATGGATTTCTTTAAGAATGATTATTTATTAGTCATCGATGAATCACACGTAACGATTCCTCAAGTTCGGGGAATGTATAATGGTGATAGAGCTCGCAAGATGAGTCTTGTTGAATATGGATTCCGTTTACCTTCGGCTCTTGACAACCGACCATTAACGTTTGAAGAATTTGAAAAGAAACATGATAAAGTTATTTTTGTTAGTGCAACACCTGCAGAATATGAAAAGAGCAAAAGTAAGGAAATTGTTGAACAAATTATCCGTCCGACTGGATTATTGGATCCGACAGTTGAAATACGACCAACTGAAGGTCAAATTGATGATTTAGTTAAAGAGATTCAAAAACGAATCAAACGTAATGAAAGAGTGTTAGTATTAACACTTACGATTCGCATGAGTGAAGATTTAACAGCTTATTTAAAAGATTTAGATATAAAAGTTGCTTATTTACATTCTGAAATAAAATCACTTGAACGAATGGAAATTATAAGGCAACTTAGATTAGGTGTCTATGATGTTTTAGTTGGAATCAATTTATTACGAGAAGGATTAGATATTCCGGAAGTATCATTAATTACAATTTTAGATGCTGATAAAGAAGGATTTTTACGTAGTGAGACATCATTAATTCAAATCATTGGTCGTGCTGCTCGTAATGCCAATGGTAAGATTATAATGTATGCTGATAATATTACGCAATCAATGGAAAAGGCCATCAGTGAAACATATCGTCGTCGCTCAATTCAAGAAGAATATAATAAAAAACATAATATCGTACCCAAAACAATTATTAAAGATATTAGTGAAAGTTTAGTTATTACAAAACTTGAAGAAGCAGCGGAAAAAACAAATATTAATTTTGAAAACTTAAGTAATTTAAGTACAATTGAAAAGAAGAAATTAATCGAAAAATTAGAAAAAGATATGCATGAAGCCGCGAAAGTCTTAGACTTTGAACAAGCAATGAGCTTACGTGATATCATTTTTGAACTTAAAGCGTCATTATAGGAGGTAAAATGAAAAAGGTTATTGTTGGCTTATCAGGAGGTGTTGATTCTGCTGTTGCCGTAATTATGTTACAAAAGCAAGGATATGATGTTGAAGGGGTCTTCATGCGCAATTGGGATTCATCTCTAAACAATGATGTTCTTGGTAATCCCAATGATCCTTTCGATGTTTGTCCTCAGGAAAAAGATTATTTAGATGCAATTGAAGTTGCAAAAAAATTAAATATTAAACTTCATCGAATTGATTTTGTATCGGAATATTGGGATTATGTCTTTAAATATTTTATTAAGGAATATGAAGAAGGAAGAACGCCAAATCCTGATATTTTATGTAATAAAGAAATTAAATTTAAAGCCTTTCTTGATAAAGCTAATGATATGGGATGTGACTATATTGCGATGGGTCATTATGCTCGAACTAAGACAATCAACGGGAAAGTTCGTCTCTTAAAAGGAGTAGATCAAAATAAAGATCAAAGTTATTTCTTATGTCAATTAAGTCAAGAGCAAATCAATAAAGCATTATTTCCTATTGGCGAATTAACAAAACCTGAAGTAAGAAAAATTGCCAGTTCATATGAACTAAATGTTGCAACAAAAAAAGATTCTACCGGTGTTTGTTTTATTGGTGAAAGAAACTTTAAACTTTTCCTACAAAATTATATACCTGCAAAACCGGGACTTATGAAAGATTTGAAGGGTAATGTTTTAGGAAAACATGATGGAATTATGTATTATACGATTGGTCAACGTCATGGATTAGGTATTGGCGGACCTGGAGAAGCTTGGTTTGTAATTGGAAAAGATATTAAAAATAACATTTTATTAGTTGGTCAAGGTCAAGATAATGAATATTTATATTCAAATCGTTGTCTTGTGAAGGATGTTAATTGGTTAGGAGAACCATTTACAACTTTATCTTGTACAGCTAAATTCCGTTATCGTCAAAAAGATATTCCGGTTACTTTGAAGAAATTAGATGACAATATGATAGAAGTGACATATTTAGATTGTGCACGTGCCGTTACACCTGGGCAGGCAGCTGTCTTTTATGATGGTGATATCTTAATTGGGGGAGCGGTTATAGATAAAGTATATATGAATGATAAATTGAGGATGTATTGATGGAAAGGGTTTATGGAGTTGTAAAAAGGATTATTTATTTTGATGAAGAACAAGGGTTTGGAATTTTGCAATTAAAATTAGATTATGCGAATGCTGATTTAGCAAAATACCGCGACACTCTTTTTACAAACACCTTGACAATCTTATCACATTTTGATCGTAAACCGATACTTGATGAAGAATATGCGTTTACTGGTGATTTTGAAACGTCTAATTATGGGTTACAGTTTCGTGCAAAAACTTTTCAAAGAATTAATGCTCATAGTGAAGAAGGAATTATCACTTATCTTTCTAGTGATTATTTTCCGGGAATCGGGAAAGTAACTGCTAAAAAAGTATATGATGCTTTGGGTGATGAT
>DATCKF010000151.1:0-5353 GCA_036562395.1 Bacilli bacterium | reverse complement strand
GACTTGGAGTTTAATGCGATTAAAGGTGGAGGTGGAGCTTTATTCCGCGAAAAGATGGTTGCAAGCCTAGCAAAAGAAGTAATATGGGTTGTTGATGAATCAAAGGTTGTTCAAAAATTAGGGAAGTTTCATTTGCCAGTCGAGATATTACCTTTTGGTTATATACAAACTATGAAACGACTACAAGATTTTAATCCTGTCCTTCGTTTACAAGATAATAAACCTTTTATCACTGATAATGGTCATTATATTCTTGATTTACATTTAGGTGTTGGTTTTAATGTTCTAAATGTTCAAAAAACATTACTAAATACAATTGGAGTTTTAGAAACCGGATTATTCATTAATATGTGTAAACGGGTCATCGTTGGCACAAATGAAGGTGTAAAAGTTTTCGAAAATAACTTGAAATGATGATATATAAGTGATACAATACCCAATAAATAGGGAGGAAGAGTATGTTATTAATTAAAAACGCCAATTTGATTAGTATGGCGAAAATTAATTTTGAAGTATGTGATATCTTAGTTGAAGCAGGCAAAATAAAACAAGTAGGAAAATTAGAAGTAATAGATTTTCCTGAAGCAAATGTGATTGATGCGAAAGGGCAATTTGTAACCCCAGGTTTAGTTGATCCTCACTGCCATATCGGTTTATTTGAAGAAGCAATTCGTGGTGAAGGTGCTGATGGCAATGAAATGACAAATCCTGTGACCCCAGAATTAAGAGCTATTGATGCGATTAAACCTCAAGATATGGCTTTTGACAAAGCCTTACAAGCAGGGGTAACAACCGTTTGTACAGGCCCTGGAAGTGCTAATGTCATCGGTGGTACTTTTAGTATTATCAAAACTAAGGGTAAAACAATTGATGATATGGTTGTAAAAGCAGAATCAGCAATGAAAATGGCTTTAGGTGAAAATCCGAAACGTGTTTATGGTGGAAGAAATCAATCTCCAGAAACAAGAATGGCAACAGCAGCGATTGCCCGTGAAAGTTTAATTAAAGCTCATGATTATAAAGCAAAAATGGATAAATACCAAAAAGATTTAAGTGAAGGAAAAGATGTATCAAAACCTGAATTCAATATGAAATGGGATTCATTATCACGCGTTTTTGATGGTATGCCAGTTAAAATTCATGCTCATCAGCAAGATGATATTGTTACTGCTGTTCGCTTAATTGAAGAATTTAATCTTAATGCAACAATTGAACATTGTACTGAAGGTTATTTAATTGCTGATTATTTAAAAACTCATAATCAAAAAGTAATCTTAGGTCCCTCTTTTGGAACAAAATCCAAATATGAATTACGTAACATGTCATTAGAGTCAGCGAAAATTTTAGCTGATGCGAAGGTTCCTTTTGCAATTATGACTGATCATCCAGTAATTCATTGCGCCAATGCTTTAACTCATGCAAGTTTATTTGTCCGTGAAGGATTGGATGAACTTGAAGGCTTAAAAGCTGTGACGATTTATGCTGCTGAATTAAATAATGTAAGTGACAGAGTTGGTAGTATTGAAGAAGGAAAAGATGCTGATATCGTTATTTGGAGCGGTCATCCTTTCCATTATATGACGCAACCTCTTTATGTTATCGTTAATGGTGAAGTAGCATATCAAAAATAACACATATAAATAAATAACTTCTTTTGTAACATCTATTTTTCCCCTGCATACAATATAATGAAAAAAATGCAGGCGAAAACCAAAAAAACCTGTAGGATTTTCTTACAGGTATTTTTTATTGAGGTGAAAAATGAAGAGGTACCAAAAGATTTCAAGAGTCTTATCTATCATTTTCATATTAAATATCATAATTGCAATTATTAAAATATCATTAGGATTATTATATAAATTAAATAGTCTTACTGCGGATGGCTTTCATGCTCTTACTGATAGTAGTTCTAATATTATTGGCTTAATCGGAATCAAATTTGCATCGAAACCACCTGATGCTAAACATCCTTATGGACATCGTAAGTATGAGACGATTGCAAGTTTAATGATTGGTATTATTTTATTTTATATAACGATGCATATAATTTATCGGGCGATAAAATGGTTCTTAAATCCAATTACACCTAATATTAATTTTATAAGTATTATTCCCATTTTTTGTACTTTCATCATTAATCTTTTCATTAGTGTATATGAATATAAGCAAGGAAAAATTTTAAAAAGTGAAGTTTTAATTAGTGATTCAATTCATACGCGTAGTGATTTATTAATATCTTTTGGAGTAATTGTAACTTCCGTTTTAATTATTTTAAAAGTCCCTAGTATCATTGACCCGATTTTATCTTTAATGATTGCTTTGTTTATATTTTATTCATGTATGCAAATATTAAAAGCGACAACATCAATATTAGTTGATAGTAATATTATCGATCATGAAAAAATAATTGAAGTAATTTATCAAGAAGATCCGAATATACTTGATGTTCATAAGATACGAAGTCGCGGGAGCGAGGATTATATTTATATTGACCTTCATATCATTATCCCTAAAGATAAATCAATCACTTATGCGCATGATCTTTCCCATCGTCTTCAAGATAAGTTAAAAAAAGTCCTCAATAAGGATGTTGAATTAATTGCACATATTGAACCCGATATTCTTGACTAATTAGGTGATAAATGCTAGAATAAAGAATAAAGGGGAAAACTATGAATCTTATTATTGGAACAATCGTGATGACGGTCATCATCTTTGGATTATATAAAATCATCAATAATCACTTAAGAACTTTGACGAATTATTCCGTTATCTCTTTAATCGTTTTTTTTATTGCTATTGTCATCTCATATGATGGAGATATCGATCGCTTCATATATGATTATTTTTGTCCGTTAATTATACCGATAATCTTATATGGTATCTATCATTATAAAAGATCTTACGATGAAGAAAATAAAGCTCATAACGAAAAAATAATTTTATTCCAATTTCAAAAAATTATATCTTTAATTATTACCTTAATAGCTTTGCAAACATTCGGATTAGTAATGATCCTTAAATTTGTTTTTACATTCTCAATTAATTATATTTTTATTATCACTTTAGGAATAGCTGTTATTATTTTAAGTGGCCTTACGATTTCTTTATATCGATATCATACCGAAAAAATAATCATTATTTCGAAAAATAATGTTTATCAATATGAAATACCTGATAAAACTTATATCATCAATCGCAGTGAATTTCTTGATGAATCGGTTAGACGGGTTGGAATCGTCTATTGGAAAAATGAAAACCGGGAAGTACACTATTTATATAAAGTAAATAATGATACTTACGATTTTGAAGAAGGGTCACCTTTATATAAAGATATAATTCCGATGATTCATGACAATACCTACAATATCATTATTATAAGAATTAGAGATGAGAAGATTACAAAAGCGTTTACAAGATATCGAAAAGTCTTAAAAAAATGAGTAAATGATAAATCGTTTTTCATTATTTTTTTGAAAAATACTTGCATTTATAGTCGAAAGTTGTTATAATATGGTTAAGAATATATAAAATAGGAGAAAAATAATGAAAAATTTAGAAAATCATTTATTCTTATTACTCTCGCACATCATTACTTTAATTGGCATTCAGATAATTGATTTTTCCATAATTTCAGTAATATGTATCTTAATCACAGCAATTTTCTTACTACTTGCTAAATACATACGCAAAAATTATATTTTGTACTATTCAATGCAACTTATCATCTATTCATTAATTCCTTTTTCCTATACATCTGATGTCTTAATAGAACGGGTGCAAATTAATGTTGTGAGTTTATTTGACATAGTGTTATTGATATTCTCATTCTTTGTGGCGATCAAAATCACAAAATCGCGTAAAGAATCATATATTAATGTTCGAAATAAGTATACTGAAGAGAAATCAATTCGTAAAAAAGCAAACCGTTTTGCTTCTCGTTGCTTATTCTTTGGCTTATTACCTCTTTTTCTATTAATCTTTTTCTTTGATTGGTTATTAAAACTAGTATTAACTCTTGCCTTAATTATCGTGATTACTGTTACTATTTATCTTTATACTGTTGTCATCGGTCGTAAGCAATTGATGCTTGAAAAGGAGGGAAATTAATTAAGGGGGAGGATTTGTGGAGAAAAAGCAAAAAGATATTAACTTAGTATTCCTTGATCATAAAATTGTTCGTTGGATTTATCTTATCTTTCTCTTTTTTACAGTCGCAACATTAATTAGTTCTATTATCTTATTAATCATTAATCAAGAAGACATTGAAAAACGATTATTGCATATCTTTTATTCAACAATTGCGATAATATTGTTTCACGGACCGTTGTTCCTAAAAAAGAAGTTTAATTTATATATCCCATCATTTTTCCAAATACTTGCGTTAGTTTTCATTTATGCTCATTTTATTTTAGGAGAAATTTTTCGTGTATATGATCATTCTTACTTGTTTGATAAAATATTACATACAACAAGTGGAGTGGGAATCACGATATTGGGGGTATCAGTAATTAATTTTTTAAATGAAGAAAAGAATATTCATCTAAAACTTTCACCATTCTTTGTAGCCTTTTTTTCATTTTGTTTTTCACTTATGGTTGCGGTCTTATGGGAAATTTTTGAGTTTACCGTTGATGAACTGACAAACAGCAATATGCAACGATGGAAATTGACAGAAGAGCAAATCGAATCCGGTAGTAGTTATTTAGGGCGAATTGGCCTTATTGATACGATGGGTGATTTGATAGTTGCTTTTTGTGGAGCGTTTGTTGCGGCGGTCGTTTGTTATATTCTATTAAAAAGCAAAAATCGTTTTATTAATCGTTTTCTTTTCCGAAGAATTGTTGATTTTGATTTAGCAATCAAAGAAGCAGAAGAAGCACACGATTTCTTATTAGTAAATGCTTTAAAAGCGGAAAAAGAAAAGCAAAAACATAAGAAAATTTCAGGTTGAGTAATCAACCTTTTTTTATAAAAATAATGATTAATTTTGATTTAAATGAAGAAACTATAATTGAGTAGTCTTTTATAGAAAGGAGGATTACAATGGATGTAACAGTTGGCAAATGGTTAGGATGGATTGGTGTAATCCTCGGAATCATTGGCTTCTTTTGGATGCCTTTGTGGCTCGGAATTGCTGCCATTGTTTTAGGGATCATTGGTTTATTTTCTCCAGAAAAGACACTTAATATAGTTGCAATTGTTGCTGGTATTATTGCCCTCATCATTGCACTTGTTTAAATAAGGAACTAGGTTCCTTATTTTTATTGAATTTTTGCAGATTTTAAGATATAATCTTTTTAGGTGAAATATGAAAAAAATAATATTTGTTATCTTATATGGTATATTATCT
>DATCKF010000148.1:0-3495 GCA_036562395.1 Bacilli bacterium | reverse complement strand
TTCTCTTGATGCGGTTGAATTAATCATGGCAATTGAAGAAGAATTTGATACAACTATTCCTGATGATGTTGCTCAAAACATTCGCAAAGTAAAAGATATCGTTTCTTTTTTAGAATCATTAAATTAATCCCTTAACGATGTAGGAGGAGAACAATGGATTATCAATTTATACAAAAAATTATTAAAGATTTTGAAGCTTCATCTCTAACAGCTTTTGAATTAGAAACAGCTGAATTAAAAATTAAATTACAAAAAGACGGACAAAAATTAGTTAAAGAACAAAATGAACCAAAAACTATTTCCCAAAATAGTCATGGCTATGAGGTCAAAAGTCCATTAGTAGGAACTTTCTATAGTGCTCCAAACCCTAAAGAACAACCATTTGTCAGGGTTGGACAAAAAGTTAAAGAAGGAGATCCAATTTGCATCATCGAAGCCATGAAAATCATGAATGAAATCACAGCTCCTGTTAGCGGTATTATTACCGAAATTAAAGTAAGTAATAATGAAGCCGTTGGTATTGATCAAGTATTAATGGTTATCGACACGAAGTGATAATATGCCTAATAAAGTATTAATCGCTAATCGTGGGGAAATAGCACTAAGAATTATTCGCGCTTGCAAAGAATTAGGAATTAGTACTGTTGCTGTTTATTCAAAAATTGATAAAGATAGCCTTCATGTTCAATTTGCTGATGAAGCTATATGTGTTGGTGATGCTTTAAGTCGCAATAGTTATTTAAATATTAATAACATTATTAGTGCTGCGATTGCTACCGGTTGTAATGCCATTCATCCCGGTTATGGGTTTCTCTCCGAAAACGAAAAGTTTGTTGAGATTGTTGAGAAGTGCAATTTAATTTTCATTGGCCCTAAAAGTCAAACGATAAAAGATCTCGGAAATAAAGTTAAAGCTCGTCAAATTGCAAAGAGCGTCAATGTTCCGATCGTTGAAGGTTCAATGGGAAATGTTGAAACAGTCGAAGAAGCAATCGAAATCGCCAATAAAATTGGCTATCCAATTTTGATTAAGGCAACTTGTGGAGGTGGAGGAAAAGGAATTAGTATTATCCGTTCCGAAAGTGAACTTCGCTCTTCCTTTGCTAAAACTCAATTTGAAGCTGAAGCTAATTTTGGAGTTAGAGATGTTTATATCGAAAAATATATTGAAAATCCCCATCATATTGAAGTTCAGATTCTTGCTGATAAATTCGGCAATGTCATTCAATTAGGGGAACGAGATTGTTCAATTCAAAAACGTAATCAGAAATTTATTGAAGAGTCTCCTTCACCTTTCGTAAAAGAAAGGTTACGACGACTTCTTGGACGAGCAGCCATTAAAATTGCCAAAGCATGTGGTTATCAAAGTGCAGGAACGATTGAATTTATTGTTGATAATAATCAAAATTATTATTTCATGGAAATGAATACAAGGATTCAAGTAGAACATCCAGTTACGGAAATGGTCACAGGAATTGATCTTGTGAAAGAGCAAATAAAAATTGCTTTTAATCACAATTTAAATTACACTCAAGATCAAGTCCGCTTTTTTGGTCATGCACTTGAATGTCGCATCACTGCTGAAGATCCATTAAATAATTTTAGTCCTTCTCCAGGATTAATAAGGAATTTAGTCCTTCCAGGTGGATTTGGGGTCCGTATTGATACTCATTTATATAATAATTATCAAGTGCCACCATATTATGACTCATTACTTGCAAAAGTAATTGTTCATGCACCAACAAGAAGAGAAGCAATTCGCAAAATGCGTGTTGCTTTGGAACAATTAATCATTGATGGAATCCAAACAAATATTGAAATGCAATATTTGATTATGCATAATCCATCATTTGTTCGAGGAATATATGACACATCATTTGCAAGTCATTTTGTGGAACTCATGAAGGAGAACCGATATGAATAATTTTTTTGAAGATCGTAAAGCTAAAGTTGAAACTTTTAAAGATATTCGAGGGAAAACGAAATCAGTTACAAAAGTAAATATACCTGATGGATTATTTACTAAATGCGAAAAATGTAACGAATATATTTTTCATGAAGATTTAGCTATCAATAATTATACATGTCATATTTGTGGCTATCATTTTCGAATTGATGCGCGATGTCGAATTGATATTACTTGTGATAAAGATACGTTTGTTGAAATGGATTCAACACTCCATTCAACAAACCCTCTTGATTTCCCAGAATATGATGAGAAAATAGCTAAATACCAAGAAAGCACAAATGAACTTGAAGCTTTCATTTCGGGAACTGGAAAAATCAAAGGGATTAATGTTGCAATTGGCGTATTAGATAGCAATTTTATGATGGGAAGTATGGGTTGTGTTGTCGGTGAGAAAGTAACAAGACTTGCGGAATTCGCAACTTCCCATAACCTTCCCCTCATCATCTTTTCCGCATCCGGTGGTGCAAGAATGCAAGAAGGAATGTTTTCCCTAATGCAAATGGCCAAAACAAGTGCTGCAATCAAAAGACATAGTGAAAAAAATTTATTATACATTAGTGTCTTAACTGATCCGACGACTGGTGGAGTCGCTGCAAGTTTTGCTTTTCAAGGCGATATTGTGATTGCGGAAAAAGGAGCATTAATTGGTTTTGCTGGAAAAAGAGTTATCCAACAAACCATTAAACAAGATCTCCCTCATGGTTTTCAAACAGCCGAATTTCAACAAGAAAAAGGATTTGTTGATATCGTTTGTAATCGTAATGAATTACGTTCATTATTATATAAATTATTAATCTTACATGGGGTGAAATCATGAATCAAGAATATGTTTGGAATAAAGTATTAACAGCTCGTAATCCTAAAAGACCAACTGCAAAAAACTTAATCAATTTTTTAATTGATGATTTTATTGAACTCCATGGTGATCGCCTTTTTTGTGATGATGTTTCAATGTTATGTGGAATTGGATTTCTTAATGATATGCCGATAACCATTATCGCTCAAGAAAAAGGAGAAACAACTCCGGAAAAGATTAAATACAATTTTGGAATGCCACATCCTGAAGGTTATCGTAAAGCCTTAAGATTAATGAAACAAGCTGAGAAATTTAAACGTCCAATTCTTTTTATTATCGATACTCCTGGAGCTTATCCAGGAATCGGTGCTGAAGAACGAGGACAAGCAAGTGCAATAGCCCAAAATCTTTATACGATGATTGATTTAAAAACCCCAACAATAACTGTCGTTTTAGGTGAAGGTGGTAGCGGTGGGGCCTTAGCAATTGGTGTTAGTGATGAAGTTTGGATGTTTGAAAATGCCATTTATTCAATCCTTTCCCCTGAAGGTTTTGCTTCAATCCTCTATAAAGATGCTGCTCTAGCAAAGGAAAGTGCAGTTGTCATGAAATTAACCGCTGAAGATTTATTTAATTATCATATAATCGACCGTATTATCCCTGAATTTAATGGGGGATTACATGTTGAAGCAGAAAAATCTTTCCAATATTTAAAGAACCAATTAATTTC
>DATCKF010000143.1:0-1797 GCA_036562395.1 Bacilli bacterium | reverse complement strand
AATCTTTAATGGTATAATTTAAGTTGTCCTTTCTTATGATATTTATGATGAAAAAAATTAATTTATGATTATTTACAAAATGAACAAAAACATAAAATAAAAAAAGCAAAAAATCATCATAATATATATATCAATGATTCTTTATTAAATAGTATTCTTAAAAATGATAAATTTATTATTGAATATAATTTTACCAAATCACAAAATCCTAATATATTAAAAATCGATGATGTCTGTGCAATTAACTTGTATAATCAATTAAATCAAGCATCATTTTATCAATCATATAATACATTTGCGTTAGGTGAAGTAAAATTATATCCGATCTTAAATACTTTACATAATCATGAAAACTTAGCCCTTGTAATTATGAAAGCAAAACCACAAAAGACATTTAATTCAAAGACAATTTCGATATTTAATACTTTATCAAATTCTTTAGAATTATTTTTTGGACGTGAAGTTATTAAGATTTGTCAAGAAATAGATAATATCTTATTGATTTATTCAGGAGCTTTAGATATTACGTTTATCACATCAAAGGAAAATAGTAATATTTTAATTCCTAAAATTATTGATCGTTTTAATAAATACACTGCAGATGCATTTGCAATTAACTATCAAATTGAGGAATTTATTAACGAACCAATTAATAAAGTGTATTGTAAAGCAAGAGCAAAATTAAAGGAGGTGAGTAATAATGAATGATATAAGTGATTTAATGAATAAAGCTATTAAAGAAGGATATATTCTTGCAGATGATTTAACAAGACATTTTGATAAAGATAGTGCGGAATATAAACGTTTAATCAAAAAATTGAAAGAAGAAGACGTTAATATTATTACTCACAATGATCTAACTGATGAACAAGACATCAAACACATTGGACCAGTAAATAATATCTTAACGGCATATATAACAGATATCAAAAGCTATCCCTTATTAACTCTAGATGATGAAATCGCCTTAGCAGAGAAAATGTGGGAGGGGAAAAAAGCTAAAAAAACTTTACAAGAAAAAGCCAATGAATTATCAATAGATGAAAAAAATAAATTAGAAGATATCATTGTAGACGGAGAGAATGCGAAAGAATATTTTATCAACTGCAACTTAAGATTAGTTGTCTGGTGGGCTTCTAAATATCGTAATCGTGGATTATCATTAGAAGATATTATTCAAGAAGGAAATATGGGACTAATTAAAGCGGTTGATAAATATAATCCAGGGAAAAAGATTCGTTTCAGTACATATGCAAGTAATTGGATTCGTAAATATATTTTACGAGGTATTCAAAATCAAGCTCGTACTGTTCGCCTTCCTGTTCATATCTCAAGTGTTGTAAGCAAACTTAAAAATACCCAAAGAGAGCTTGCCATTAAATTAAATCGCGAACCAACGGTTGAAGAGATAGCAGCGGAAATGGGAATAAGTGTTGCGAAAGTTGTTGAATATCAAAGTTATATTTCTGATACAATTTCTCTCGATACAACGATTGGAAATGAAGAAGGATTATCATTAGGTGATCTTATCAGTAATCCAAACATTAATAATCCTTTGGAAGAAATCGCTGGTGAAGAGTATCAAAGCGAATTAAAACGATTATTATCCGAATTAAATCCTCGTGAATATCAAGTAATTACGTTACGTTTTGGTATCAACGATGGGACGACACATACATTAGAGGAAATCGGAAAGCTTATCGGACTAACAAGAGAAAGAGTTCGCCAAATCGAAAGTAAAGCATTACGAAAATTACGTCACCCTTCTCGTAGTGCTAAAATTAAACGGTTTCAGCG
>DATCKF010000168.1:0-5064 GCA_036562395.1 Bacilli bacterium | reverse complement strand
GCATTGATATATTCTTGATCATCATAATAAGATCCTTTACCTGCACCAGATTCTACTAAGACTGTAGCACCATCACGAACCATTTTTTGAACTGTATCAGGAATTGCAGCAACTCGATGCTCACCTGACATTATTTCTTTTGGTATTCCAATAATCATAATTCTCCTCCATTTTATAAATTACCAAAATATCTTTTCTAGTTGGTAGATAAAAAGCGCAGCAATTAAAATGTCTGCAGCACCACCACAACTAATGTTGTGCTTAATAAATGTGTTTGTTATGTCTTTAATTTGTTGCAAATTATAGTCTGAAATTTGCATGATTAAATTTTTAAAATATTGATATTTCTCAATACTTTGGGCTCTTTTAAGCATTACCGTGTCATCAATATTTTTTATTATTGATATTAACGTCATGTGTAAAGATTCATCATTTATTTCCTTGAAAGATTTAAGGGTGGAAATAGCTTTTAAGACGTTAGGAAAGCCTAAATATGCTTCACCTCGAGCTCCACTAAATTGATATTTTTTAAAAGCATATTCACCAAAAGTATGATATTTTTGCTCATGAAAAATATCTTTTGTCATAATTGCAATATTTGTAAATATATCATTATAACTTTGGCGATTGTAAATTACATAACCAAGACTTATGCATACAAGGCCTAAAATAAAGATTAATCCTTTGTAACAATTAATATTATTTGTTGCATCAAACATTGCCTTTTCCGCATTCAATCCTACAAGTTTACCTTGCCAATATGCTTCATTTAGATTTGATGCCTTTAACCCTACCATAAACATTTCACCAAAATAAGGCGTTATTATCGTTACGGCTTTATGCATTAACTCATAATTCATATCGGGGTGTGACCCATTAGTAGTAGGTGTTACTAAACCGAATTTATCTTCTAGGTTTAATTCATAAAGGCAAGCCCTTTTTACAAACTCATTAATAAACTTTTTAATTTCTTCTTCAATTTTATGAATGATTTCATAAGGAGTATGGGCATGACGACGAATACAAATATATGCATCTTGATTACATAAGATACATTTGCGATAAGGTTGATTTAAGTCTTTCCGAGTCATACTATGACTTTTTTCAATAAATAAGTCAAGATCAATAAATCTTCCAAGAGGATGAGTATCTTCAAGATTAATTAACTTTTCCTTGATTTTTTCATCCTTGTTAACAATCATCAAATAATAAGGTCCATCATCCGAAGAAATAAAAATTTCCTTTTTGATATCGATTATTTTTTTAATTTTAACATTAAAAAGATCAATTAAGAAAAAGGAAATTGGTAAATTTTTATTGTCTCCGGGAATATTGGCTTTTATTGAAATAACCCCATTATCTTGATATGATTTAATAATTTGACTACGTTTTTCACGCGCATCTAATATTTTATTTATTTCCATAAAGAGTATCAATTATTGTTCCATCACGATAACGAACAACACCAACGACATCATGATATTTATCGATAACATTTGGAGTCCCAGTAATCGAGTGAGCAATATTATATAATTCTTCAATACTCATGATAGGTAGTGTTGAATCTTTTAATTTCGCAATTAAATCCGTTCTTTTAGGATTAATGGCGATACCATGTTCAGTTACTAAGATATCAACATCTTCACCTGGAGTTGTAATCGTTAGAACTTCCTTTTTAATTATTGGTAAGCGGGATTTAATTAGATTGGTTGTAATTATGGTGACATCAGCACCATAAGCAGCATCTGCATGTCCTCCGGAACCACCAATAATCTCACCCAATGAAGAAGTGGTAACGTTAACATTAAAGTTAAGATCAATTTCGGTTGCTCCAAGAATGACAAAGTCGAGATTGTTAACGACTACTTCAGGATCATAAGGGTTGGCATATTTCGAAGATGACATTCCAAAATGATTTTTATTCTCTTTATAACTACGGACAGCATCAAGGTCAAAACATTGAACATCATATAATGCATCAATTAAGCCTTCTTCTAACATATGCACATAATAACTAGTAATGCCACCTGAAGCAAATCCAGCTTTAATATTTTTTTGATGCATGATTTTTTTCACTTCGGAAGCGACAGCTAAAGATATTCCGCCAGCTCCAGTTTGCATTCCAAAACCATTTTTAATATATCCTGCTTCATCAAGTAAGTTGGCTGTCATTTTCGCAATCTTCAATCCTAATGGATCTCTAGTAATTTGCGTTGTTCCAGAGACAATGCCTTTTTGATCTCCGATTTTATCAACTTGTACAACATAATCAATATATTTACCATCAATTTCATGAAAAGAAAGCTTTTCGACTAAATTATCAGTAACGACGACTTTATGACGAGCATACTTCACATCAGGAATAATATATCCAAGTGAACCACATGCAGTAGGACCATCAACACCATTTGCGTTACCATTAATATCCGATGCCGTTACCGCGGCAAAACAAACATCAATTGGTAGTTCTCCACTCATAATGGCGCGTGCTCTTCCGCCATGTGTATCCATGACTAATAAACCTTGTAATTTCCCTTGGGCAATCGTACTGGCAACTTTGCCATTGAGGTAATTTGTATAAATATTGGTTATGTTGCCATTTTCAATTAATTGTGACATGCGATCATTGACAGGAAAAATCGCACTAGGAGCAAGTGTCATATTTTTTAAATCGCGTTTCTTGATTTCATCTAAGACCATATTTAAAAGAAAGTCACCATTACGAAGATGATGATGAAATGATAATGTCATTCCATCACTTATCTTCAATAAATCAAACACTTCACTAATACTTTTAACTAATTTTGTTGTATTTGATGAAGTTATTTCATTTACTTGTTTATTACTTTCTTGTAAATAATTACTACTACTTATAAATGGCTTAAAGCCATTGGGAACAAAACGTCCTAAACTATTCTTCATGATATCAACCCAAACTTCTTTGCTTTCATAATAATCTTTTCACATCTCTCAATAATTGGTTTATCAATCATTTTCCCTTCAAGACTAAAGGCTCCAGATGCTTTCTGACTTGCTTCTATTACTTTAAGAGCGTAATTTATTGCTTCCTTACTAGGTGAAAACTTTTCATTAACAATTGCAATTTGATTTGGATGAATGCATGCTTTCGCATTCATTCCTAAAGATAAAGCGATATCACATTCTTGACGCAACATATCTTCACGATTGATGTTGGGATATGGAGTATCTATCGCATCAATTTTATAGGCTTTGGCAGCAAAACTAATGCGACTGCGTGGATATTGTAATTCAAATCCTGTATCAGTTCGACTTATTTCCATATCACTTGTTAAGTCTTCAGCACCTAATAATAAACCATCAACACGCGGAATCGTGACGATTTTTTCGACTTCAATTAATGATGATGCTAGTTCAATGATAGGAATTAGTTTAATTTTTTTACCTAAATCTTTTTCAATAACTTCAAGATCATGATCAATAGATAATAAATCATCAAATCGCGCTTTGGGAATCATTAAAGCATCAATTTTATTCGAAACGATTTTCAAGTCATCGATATAAAAATCACTATGAAAATCATTGATACGAACAATCACTTCAATATTAAGTTCATTATCATTCAAGTAGCTCTTAACAAGTTCACGAGCGCTATCTTTTTCAGAAATGGCAACAGCATCTTCTAAATCAAAGATAACAGCATCACTTCCAAAAAGCAGAGCATTTTGAATCATTCCAGGGTTATTCCCAGGAATAAACAATAAACTTCTACGCATCTATTTCCCCCATTCTTTTTATGGCAGTTTTAAGCCTTGCTTTAATTGTATAATCCAAGGCTCCCTTATCTTCAACAATCACCTTAATCTTCTTAATTTCTAACTCCTGTAAAGTATCTTTTATAACTTTTTCAATTTGGTCTTTGAAAAAGTCATAAACAATACTTTTGATTTCAATTTCTAAAGTATCACTTGGAGTTACTGTAATTAAGCAATCATTTGATTCTAAAGAACCTGCCATTCCTTTTTTCATAAACACCTTCTCCTATTGGCTAGGGCAACGACACGATTGATTTCATTTTTCACAATCATATACGCTTCATCGCAGCCCATTCCTGGTTTTGCAAGACATTGGGTCGCTTTACATGCAATAGCAATATTGGTTGTAACTTGAGCTGAAACTTCTGTTTCATTACATGTA
Source organism: Bacilli bacterium (assembly GCA_036562395.1). Lineage (GTDB taxonomy): Bacteria > Bacillota_I > Bacilli_A > ML615J-28 > CAG-698 > DUOT01. The sequence goes on along the minus strand of DATCKF010000168.1, from coordinate 888 downwards.
CCACCACAATAACTACCAATATTTTTTTCATTGCAGTACATTATCGCTTCAACAACATTATTTACTCCTCCTAAATCAGGAGTTTTAATTTGTAACATATGTCCTGCTAAGTTATCAGCAAAATATTTTATATCTTCTAAAGTATTGCACCATTCATCAGCAACAATTTCAAGATCTAAGTGATTATCATCAATTATCTTTCGTAAATCTTTTAATGCAACCATTGTTCCTTCACGATTTCCAGCATCAATTGGACCTTCAATACGTAACTTAAATGGTTTTGCTGTTTCAACTAACACTTTAAAATATTCATAAATAGCTTGAATATCATTATTAAATGCGATTCCAATTGTTCCATAAGTATCAATATGGAATATTGGATAATAATCATCTTTCTTTCGTAATTTTAGAACACGATCACGTAACCAAACAATATATTCAATTAATTTTTCACCATGAGCTCCTAATTTATCAAGATTATTAATTAAAGCATGTGGCAAAACATCTGCCTCTTTAATAATCATCTTATCAGCATTTATATATCGATCATCTCCTGATTGTGTAAAGACAGGAATGACTTGATATTCATCATCATCAATATGATATTCTTTACGGATAACTTCCGCCTTTGTTAACTTGTTTGCAATTGCTGTAGCATTAAGTAAGGCTTGCGTTAACCCATAACGAATTGCTGTATGAAGTCTTTCTCCATTAATAATTAATCGGTCATACTTTTCCGCAAGCTCCCTAAATCTACTTACATCTTCACCGATTAATAAAGGAACGATATGTTCTTTAATAAAAGGAAGAAATTCATCAGCTAAGAATAGAGGATCACGACCTCCAGCACCACTATATTGCACTGCACAACAATCACCAACAGCACAA
>DATCKF010000134.1:0-3486 GCA_036562395.1 Bacilli bacterium | reverse complement strand
ATCCTATATGGTGGGGCTTTTAATCCCCCGACACTTGCGCATTATGAAATAATTAAATTTTTATTAGTAAATTTTCCTGATAGTAATATTATCTTATTGCCAACAAATAATTATTATAAAAAAAATGATTTAGTTCCTTTTAAAGATCGATATGAGATGTTAAAAATTGTGTGTAAGAATTTAAAATCAAATCGAGTTTCTGTTTCTAACTATGAAGAAACATTAGATAAATATTATGGAACATATTATATTTTAAAAGCTTTTAACCATCCATATTTTGTGATTGGTGCTGATAGCTTACAAAATATTCATCAGTGGATTAAATTTCCGGAAGTTGTTATTGAAAATAAATTTATCGTTTTTCCTCGTGATAATTATGATATTAAGAGCATAATTGCAAATAATGAAATCTTACATAAATGTAAGAATAATTTTATAATTATTGAAAATTTCCGTAAACTAAATATATCTTCAACAACCTTTCGTTCAAAACATGATGCAAATTTAGTTTTAGAAGAAGTATATCATTACATTAAAGAAAATAATTTATATGAGGTGGAATAATATGTATGCAAATGGATTTGTGAAAGTGGCAGCAGCAAGTATAAAAACCAAAGTCGGAGATGCTCTTGCGAATGCGAAAGAAATTGTAAAAGTTTTACATGAAGTTGAAAAGAAAAAAGCCGCAATAACGGTTTTTCCGGAATTATGTGTTTGCGGATACTCTTCTGGAGATTTAATGTTTCAAGATTATTTGTATCGTGATAATTTAGAAGCATTAGCATATATTTTAGAAAATAATCCGTATCATGGAGTTGCGATTATTGGTACCTATTTTATAAATGAAGATAAATTATTTAATTGTTGCGCTGTAATTCAAGAAGATGAAATACTAGCAATTGTTCCGAAAAGTTATTTACCTCATACGTATGAATTTTATGAATCACGTTGGTTTGTTTCTGGTTATGATGCTAATTGTGATTATATTAATCTATTTGGAAAAGATATTCCGTTTGGACGTTTCGTCTTTACAAATGAAGATGGTTTAGTTAATTTTGGTGTGGAAATATGTGAAGATTTTTGGGCTCCATTTTCGCCACATGAAATTTTATATGCAAATGGTGCAATTCTTGTCTTTAATGCCAGTGCAAGTCCTGAAGTCATTGGTAAACGAGAAATAAGAACCCATATTGCTCAATCCTTAACATATAAATGCAAAGGTGCTTATATTTACACATCAACTAACCCAAGTGAATCAACTAGTGAAGTTGTTTTTAGTAATCATAAATTGATATATGAAAATGGCGAAAAAGTAATTGATTATAACGTCATTAATTTTGAAAATGAAGTGACATATGGTGATATTGATGTTAGCATGCTTCATCATCAACGTCGTAGCAGCAGTTGGGTAAAAAATACTTATGGTCATGCTGAAGAGCTATGTAAGATTCCTTATCACTTAGAAGAAACAGAAGAATTTCAATTTGAACGTGATATTGATTTATTACCATTCGTTCCTAAAAAAGAGGAAGATCTACATTATCTTTTTGACTTACAAGCTGCAAGCTTAAAAAAACGTCTTGATTATATTGGAATCAATAAAGTTGTGTTAGGTGTTTCTGGTGGTCTTGACTCAACAATAGCCCTTTTAGTTTGCGCTTATATGTGCGATAAATATCAAATTGATCGTCAAAATATTATTGCTGTAACATTACCATCGGAAAATACTAGTTCGAATACTTATCAAAATGCTTTATTATTAATGGAGAAATTAAAAGTTACTGCCTTGGAAATTCCAATCACTGATGATGTCAATCGTCAAATTGAAATCATTAAACATAATGGAGATAAAGATACTACTTATGAAAATATTCAAGCTCGTTTCCGTACATATACGCTCATGAATTTAGCAAATCTTCATCATGCGATTGTCTTAGGAACTTCGGATATGAGTGAAATTGCCCTTGGTTGGTCAACATTTAATGGCGATCATACAGCCATGTATGGGGTAAATAGTGGCATAACCAAAACAGTGATTAGAGCGATGGTTAAATATGCAAAGAGGTTATATCCTGCTTTAGAAACTGTCCTTGATAATATTTTAGCTACTCCAATTTCTCCTGAACTCGTAAGTATCGAACAACATACCGAAGATATTATTGGTAAATATGAAATAAATGATTTTATTTTATATCGCTTCTTATATAATGGCGATACAGAAGAACGGATTGCTTTCTTATTGCAAAGATTTTATCAATTAAGTGCTGAAAATGCTGAAAGATATATAACTAATTTCTTTAGTCGTTTTTATTCACAACAATATAAACGTTTAGCAATGCCAGAAGGAGTGAAGTTATTAAAAGTCGGACTTTCTCCTCGTGGAGAATTACGATTAAATGGCGATATTTATCGACCAAAAAAACGTTTTCATTAGTCAGCTCTTGAAAATATAAAGCATATATTGTATAATAAAAAAAACGTTGAAGAGGAAGAGTAGTAATTTCTTATTTTATAGAGAGAGGTAGGTTGGTGAAATACCTTAAATGAGAATTACGAAGGTAGCCTTGGAGTTAACAAGATGAACTAATAGTAGTTTTGTTCGTATCCTTGCGTTATAAGGTTTGAGTGCACATTATTTTAATGTGAACTAAGGTGGTACCGCTATTGATAGTCCTTAGATTTAAGGACTTTTTTTATATTATGAAAGGATGATATTATGAAATTAAAAGACTTACCTACAAAATATGATTTTAAGGATGTTGAAAAGGATAAGTATCAAGAGTGGGTAAAGAAAGGTTACTTTACAGCTGGTGATACTAGTAAGAAACCATATGCTCTTGTCATTCCTCCACCTAATGTTACCGGAAAACTTCATTTAGGTCATGTTTGGGATAATACTTTACAAGATATTATTGTTCGTCGTAAACGAATGATGGGATATGATGTTTTATATTTACCAGGAATGGATCATGCCAGTATTGCTACACAAGCAAAAGTTGAAGAAAAATTGCGTAAACAAAATATTTCCCGTTATGATTTAGGACGTGAAAAATTCCTTGAAGTTGCATGGAGTTGGAAAGAAGAATATGCGCAAACGATTCGTAAACAATGGGAAATTATTGGTTTAAGTGTTGATTATTCACGAGAACGATTTACTCTTGATGAAGGATTAAATAAAGCTGTCAACTACGTTTTCACAAAAATGTACGAAGATGGTTTAATATATCGTGGTGAAAAAATCATCAACTGGGATGTTCAAAGTCAAACCGCTTTATCGAATATCGAAGTAGAATATAAAGATATTGAAGGTGCTTTTTATTACTTTATCTATCCTTTTGTTGATGCTGAAGGTGGTCTTGAAATTGCCACAACCAGACCAGAAACAATGTTTGCTGATCAAGCTTTAATGGTACATCCAAAAGATTCTCGTTATCAAAAATATATTGGTAAAGAAGTATTTATTCCAGGAACGAATGTTAAAATACC
>DATCKF010000167.1:0-5689 GCA_036562395.1 Bacilli bacterium | reverse complement strand
TCATTGATGCTTATAAGAGACTTTATAGTATTGTTCAAAATGGTGGAAAAGTACTATTTGTCGGAACAAGAAAACAAACACAAGATGTTATTCGTGAAGAAGCAATTCGTGCTGGTCAATATTATGTTGATCAACGTTGGTTAGGTGGTACATTAACTAATTTCAAAACTATTCGCAAAAGTATTAATCGTTTATTTAAATTAGAAGCAATGGAAGAAGACGGAACATTTGATGTTTTACCTAAAAAAGAAGTTACTTTATTAAGAAAAGAAAAAGATAAATTAAATAAATATTTTAGTGGTATCCGTGATATGAAGAAGATGCCAGATGCTTTATTTGTTGTTGATCCAAAATCTGAACACAATGCGGTTGCAGAAGCTAGAAAATTAAGAATTCCTGTATTTGCATTGGTTGATACAAATTGCGATCCAGATGAAGTTGATTATGTGATTCCAGGAAATGATGATGCAATTCGCAGTGTAAAATTAATCGTTGCCACAATGGCAAATGCGATTGTTGAAGCGCAAGGAGGTACACCAGTCGTAATTGAATTTACTGATGATTTACCTCAACAACCAGAAGAACGTCCACAACCAAAAGAAAAACAACCTAAAAAGCGTTCTAAAAAAAGTGATGACAAAGTAGAAATCACGGAAGTTAAACCAAATATCAACAAGGAGGAAGACAATGATTAATGCACAACTTGTAAAAGATTTACGTGAAAAAACAGGTGCTGGCATGATGGATTGTAAGAAAGCACTTGTTGCAACAAACGGTAATTTTGAAGAAGCAATTACATGGTTACGTGAAAAAGGAATTGCGAAAGCTGAAAAGAAATCTAGTCGTGTAGCAGCTGAAGGACTTTGTTCTTACAAAGTTTTAGGTAATAAGGCAGTCGTATTTGAACTTAATAGTGAAACTGATTTTGTTGCCAAGAATGAAAACTTCAATAACCTTGTTGAGAAAATTGGTAATGCGATTATTAACAGTAATGCAACCAATACTGAAGAAGCTTTAGAAGTTGAAGTTGATGGTCAAAAAATTAGTGATTTAATCGTCAATGCCACTGCAACTATTGGTGAAAAAATTACCTTACGTCGTGTTAATGTATTCACAAAAACTGATAATCAAGTATTTGGTGCTTACTCACATATGCATGGAAAAATCGTCGCTCTTACTATTCTCGAAGGCGATAAGGAAGAAGTTGCGAAAGATGTATGTATGCATATAGCAGCAATGAATCCTCAATATTTACGTCAAGATGAAGTTGATCCAACTGTTTTAGCAAAAGAGAAGGAGATACTTACTCAAGAAGCTTTAAATGAAGGAAAACCTGCAAATATCGTTGACAAAATTGTTGCAGGAAGAGTCCAAAAATATTTAAAAGACATTTGTCTTGAAGATCAACCATTTGTAAAAGATCAAGACCAAACTGTTTTACAATATGTTAAAGCCAATCAAAGTAAGATAATAGCATTTATTCGCCTTGAAGTTGGAGAAGGAATAGAAAAAAATTGCGAATGCTAACTAAAAATTAAGGCACATTATAATTGTGCCTTTTTAAAAAATATGTAAATATTAGGAGGATCATTAAATGAGAAGAATTATTTTAAAACTAAGTGGAGAAGCTCTAGCTTATGATGATTCGAAAGGAATCGATCATTTTAAAGTAAGTAACCTTGCCAAAGAAATTAAAGACTTGTATGATTTAGGAGATATTCAACTTTGTATTGTTGTTGGAGCGGGGAATATTTGGCGTGGTCGTGATGCCTTAGAGTGTGGAATGGAAAGGTCAAGTGCAGATTATATGGGGATGCTAGCAACCATCTTAAATGCCTTGGCATTACAAAATGCTCTTGAAGCTTTAGGATTAGATACAAGGGCAATGACATCACTTTCAATACCAAGTGTTGCTGAGCCATATATTCGACGCAAAGCATTATCGCATCTAGAGAAAGGTCGCATAGTTATCTTTGGTGGAGGTAATGGTATCCCATTCTTCTCAACAGACACTACTGCTGCTCTAAGAAGTGCTGAACTTGGTTGTAAATTGATTTTAATGGCTAAAAATGGAGTTGACGGAGTATATGATTCAGATCCTCGAATCAATAAAAATGCGAAACGTTATACACGTTTGACGCATGCGGAAGTATTGGAAAAGCATTTAAATGTCATGGATTTGACAGCAGCAACACTTTGTAGTGAAAATAATATTGATATTATTGTCTTTGATATGAATGTTAAAGGCAATATCAAAAGAGCTGTCGATGATTTTTCAATTGGAACATTAATAACCAATAAAAAGGAGTGATTTTATGCCAAAAGCAATCATTAAAGATGGCGAAGAAAAGATGAGTAAAGCTGTTGAAGCTTTAAAAAAAGAGTTGTCATTAATTAGAACAGGGAGAGCAAATCCTAATATTTTGAATGGTATTAAGGTTAATTATTATGGCGTACCAACACCACTAAATCAAATAGCATCAATTACAGTCCCAGAAGCGCAAATGTTAGTAATTAAACCTTATGATAAAGCAATTTTAAAAGATATTCAAAAAGAAATTCAACTTGCTGATTTGAACTTAGTACCTCAAAATGATGGAACTGTAATTCGTATAACATTTCCACCACTAACTGAAGAACGTCGTAAGGAATTTGTTAAAGATGCGAAAGCTTGTACAGAAAAAGGTAAAATTGCTGTTCGCAATATTCGTCGTACAGTCCTTGAACAACTTAAAAAACTTGAAAAAGATGGCTTAATTTCTGAAGATGAGTTAAGAACATATACAGATGAAGTACAAAAACTAACTGATAAATACATTGATAATATGGACGCCCTTGGAAAAGAAAAAGAACAAAATATTATGGAAATATGATAGAATGTGATATAATAGAGTATGGGGATTAAACTTCATACTCTTTTAAAAAGGTGTAATTATGAATAAAGTAATACCAACACATGTAGCAATAATTATGGATGGTAATGGTCGCTGGGCCAAAAAAAGAGGTTTACCTCGTAATTATGGGCACCAAAAGGGTGCAGAAAATTTGCTTAAAATTGTGCGTATAGCAAATAAAATGCAAATCAAATATTTAACAGTTTTTGCTTTTTCTACGGAAAATTGGAAAAGACCACAAGAAGAAGTTAAATATTTAATGGATTTACCATTTCAATTTCTTGAAAAAACTAAAAAGGAATTTACAGATGATAATATCCGTGTAAAAGTAATTGGGACAAAAGATAATTTATCAGAAGATCTTATCAAAAAGATTGAAGAAGTTGAGTCTTCAACAAACCACAACACCGCTTTAACATTAATTATTGCTTTTAATTATGGCGGAAAAGAAGAAATAATTCATGCCATAAAGAAGATAAAAAATGACAATATCGATATCACTGAAGAAAACTTTCATAACTATTTATATACCAAAGATATTCCTGATGTCGATTTATTAATTCTGACAAGTGGTGAATATCGTATCAGTAACTTTTTATTATGGCAGACAGCATATAGTGAATTGTATTTTACTGATGTCTTATGGCCCGATTTTGATAAGAAATGTTTTGAAGAAGCTATAAATGAATATAATAAAAGGGAACGTCGTTTTGGAGGCCTAAAATGAAAAAGAGACTACTCACAGCAATCGTATTAATAATCATATTAGTTCCAGCAATTTATATTGGTGGTTTCTATTTTCTAACAATTGGGGTTTTATTAAGCATGATTGCATCCTTTGAAATGATGAACATGTTTAGTACTAAAAGTACAGTTTTAAATAATTATCGCTACATTATCCCATTATTATCGGGATTTATTGTCATTTTAATATATCTTGCAACAATCTATGGATTTAATCCGATTGCCAGTAATAACTTTGATATAAAAAATGTTTTACCAATCATTTGGTTCATAGTTGTATTTGTGCTAATCTTAATAAGTATTATTGGTTCTTTTATCTTTATTAAAGGTTCACAAGCTCATGATATAATGGCATGTATTATGACATTGTGTTATTGTGGGTTAGTAATGGGATTTGTCATTAGTGTTAATTATTTAGAACCAAACATCAGTTTTATTGAACATGATATGTTCCTTCCATGGGGTACACGTAGCTTCGGATATTTAATTAGTATCGTTGTTGCAACGGATACATTTGCTTATTTGGTTGGTTCAAAATTCGGGAAGCATAAATTATGCCCAGAAATAAGCCCTAAAAAGTCAACTGAGGGTGCTCTAGGTGGCCTTTTAGCTGGTGGTATCATTGGCACAATTGTTGCTTATTTATTAAAAGTAATTAATTTGCATAATAGCTTATTAATTCTTGCGGTATTTATTTTTTCCCTCATAATCTCTGTAACCGTGCAAATTGGAGATCTAGTAGCTTCAAAATTTAAAAGAAGTTATGATATAAAAGATTATGGAAAGATTTTTCCTGGACACGGTGGAGTTTTAGACCGTTTTGACAGTTTGATTTATGCGGGAGCAGTGTATTATTTATTGATGCAATTAATACAATTAATTGGGATGTAAAATGAAAAATATATTTTTATTAGGAGCAACAGGGTCAATTGGTACCCAAGTTTTAGAAGTAATAAAGCAATTAGAAAATTATCAAGTTAAAAGCATTAGTGTTGGAAAAAACATCAATAAGGCCATCACAATAATTGAACAATTCAATCCGGAATTTGTCAGTGTTTTACAAGAAGACGACTGTTTATATTTACAAAAGCAATATCCGAAGATTAAGTTTGCATATGGTGAAGAAGGATTAATTGAAGCTGCAACTTATTCAAATGAATATGGATATTTAGTTAATGCTGTTGTTGGAATGGTTGGTTTAAAACCAACGATAGCAGCAATTAACAAAGGTCGTGATATTCTCTTAGCTAACAAAGAGACTTTGGTTGTTGGCGGAGAGATTATTAAAAAGCTTGTAAAAGAAAAAAATGTGAAATTGATTCCAATTGATAGTGAACATAGTGCTATAATGCAATGTCTTGAAGGTCGAAGTAGTGATGAGGTTTCAAAAATCATTATTACTGCTAGTGGTGGTTCATTTCGAGATAAAAGTCGTGATGAACTAAAGAATGTTTCTATAAATCAAGCTTTAAATCATCCTAATTGGCAAATGGGAGCAAAGATTACCATTGATTCTGCGACCATGGTTAATAAAGGCCTAGAAGTTATTGAAGCGCATTTCTTATTTGATGTTCCTTATCAAAAAATTGAAACAATTATTCATCGTGAAAGTATTATACATTCCATGGTTGAATTTATTGACCGTTCGGTTATTGCCCAATTAGGAATTCCAGATATGCGAATTCCTATCCAATACGCTTTAACTTATCCTCATAAAGAAAATAATAGTATTAGTTCTCCTCTTGATTTAGCATCTTTAAAGCAACTGACATTTCAGAAGATGGATTTTGATAGATTTCCATGTTTAAAAATGGCTTATGATGCTGGATTTAAGGGTGGTTTAATGCCAATGGTATATAATACTAGTAATGAAGAAGCAGTAAAACTATTCCTTGAAGGAAAAATTGCTTTCTTGGAGATTGAAAAGATTATTGAAAAGATGATGAAGAAAGTAGATAATATTGATTCGCCATCGCTTGATCAAATATTTGAAGCAAGTGAATATGTACGAAGAGTAATTAGAAGTGATTATAATTAAGAAAGGAAATATG
>DATCKF010000131.1:0-5287 GCA_036562395.1 Bacilli bacterium | reverse complement strand
ATCTGGAACAACATTATATCGTTCACCAGCATTTAAGATAATATCACTTTTTTCATCACTCATAATATCAATCGACATAATCCCCTTTTCACCATAAATCAAAGGGAAATTAGCATCTGGAGAAAAGCCTAAATCAGGCATCTTGCAAACTTCTAAATATCGCTTAACACCACGCATTCCCGTTTCTTCATCTGTTCCAAGAATTAAGCGAACTTTTTTATTTAATTTAATTCCTGCATCTTTCAATATTTTTAAAGCGTAAAAAGAACTCATTGCTGGTCCTTTATCATCTAAGGCACCACGCGCATATATTTTCCCATCCGCAACTGTTCCACTGAATGGAGGATAAGTCCAACCATCACCAGCAGGGACAACATCAAGGTGACTTAAAACGCCAATAACTTCATCCCCTTCACCATATTCAATATGGCCAGCAACATTATCAACATTTCTTACAACAAAGCCATTTTTCTTACCTAATTCTAACATGTAAAGTAATGCATCACGAACGCCTTCACCAAACGGTGCATCTTTATTATCAAGCTGATTAAACCCAACTGTATTAATTTGTAATAATGAAATTAAATCTTTGACTAAACTCTCTTTATTTTCGTTTACAAATTTTAAAAAATCCATAATTACTCCTTTTTTACTTCTTTTGTATATTATACCATTATTAGGGTAAAATTAATATAAGAATACTAAAAAAAAGGAGAAATTTATGGATATTAATATTCGCAAATATGTCTTACAAAATTTAAACAATGCTAATTTTGATGTTGTCAGAACAACGATTGAAGATGCCGTCACAACCGAAGAAGAAAAAGTTCTTCCAGGTCTTGGAGTAATGTTTGAAGTATTATGGAAACGTTCAACTCCAGATATGAAAAATACGATTATTAATAGTATTGTTGAAGCGGTAAAATCATAGAAGGATGAGATATCATCCTTTTTATTATTTGTTAATATCAATTATATAAAGAGTTTAATATATATAACTTTTTTAATATCTTTGAATTATATAAAATGTCATAATTTAAATCATTCTATTGTAATTAATTTCAAATCGATCAAAGATACAATTAACAAACTTAATATTCTATATAAATATTTATGTTGATTATAATACTCCTCTTGTTTATTATAAATATTTAAATTAATATCCCCAAAATTATCTATATCAGAAGGTTTTAATTTATAATTAATTAATTCCCTATTGATTTAATCATCTCATTACAAGCATTAATAAGTTAGTCTGAATATATTAAGTCTTGTTGATATTTATTATTATCAATATAACTACCAAGTTCATGAGATTTCAACTTTAATAAATGGCAGTTTTTACAAAAGCATGAAATTACAAATGCTTCAATTTTAGGATAACTTAATAATAATAAACCATTAGATTCTTCTTGATTATCCATTGAATTATGTAATTTTGATAATAATTCTCTAATAATGTTATCCTTATTTGAACCTCTATCACGATCAAAGATATAATATATTGCTGCCTTTGTTGGATCAAGGTTATATTTTTCGAAAAGTAGTAGAAATATAGCATCTAAATAATCTCTACCATTTTTAATACTTGATATATTCGAGTTTTGAGTATTAATTACAAATACCATCGAAGATTTTTGAGTTTTACTAACATATTTGGCTATTGGCATTATATTTTCTGCATTTTTTTGCCTTTTTACTTCAACATATGTATAATCAAATATTTTTGTAAATATATGATTTAAAATGTTTAATTCGGTCCTTTCTCCCTCTACAATATAAATTACCCTGCCAATATTTTGATTCTTATTCAACTTGATTGATAGTGTTTTTATATCTTGGTAATCCATCAAATCGCCCATTCAAATACATTCTTTCCAAATTTTGTGATTCTCTTGGACCTTCTGAAGAAAATCTTTTCAAGTAAGATCCATTTTCATCTTCAAAATTAACAGAATAAATTTGATCAGGTCTTAACAAGGTTGTCTTTAATAAATTCGTAGAGTGAGAAACGATAAATATTTGCGATCCTTTTGAATTCTTCATAAAATATCTTATCATTAATTCTTCTAATTCATTATGAAGAGCGCTACTAAATTCATCTATTATTAATATACAATCATTTTCAGTAGCATGTAAAATAGCAGGTAGCATATTAAGTAATGTTTGATTTCCTAATGATTCATAACGAAAAGGTATCCATATATCGATATTATTTCGCTTCAAAAAAATCTCTTTCTCTTTATGAACAGCATATATACCTTTTGAAATTTGATGTTCTGTTTCAAAGCATACTTCTTGATTAAATCCAAAAAAATCAAAGAAATCATTAACTTTTTTTAATCCATTTCCTTCTAAATAATTTAAGATATTTAAGTTATTATTTTTACTATTAAAGACAACTGTTTTCTGCATTACTGAATTTATATGAACTGAATTAATTAAATAATCAAATAACTTCTCTAATGATGGATATCCTTTAAATTTCGTATTAAAATAAATATTTCTAATAAATAATGTTTTTTTATCTACATCAAGATTTCCATAATATTTTCTATCAGTTATCTTTGATTCAGCACCATCTTTTATTCTATTAAATTTTATTTCACCATTTAATTCTAAATATTCTTTGGAAACATTACCATCTATGTCATATATAAAACCATATACAATATCATCATTATCAATTTTAAATGTAAACTCCAAAAACATTTCCATGGAACAAGGAAAGAAACAAAAATAATCTTGAATATTAATTTCTTTATTTGAAAAAAGTAACTCTAAAAGAAATAAAATACTAGTTATTGCATTTGTTTTTCCACTAGCATTGCTACCTACAAATAATAAACCTTTTAATACATTATTATAAACATTGGTATCATTTAGTATTTGATAATTTGTTGCATTAACATCAATTGTAGTACGATTTCTAAAAGATTTAAAGTTTTCCAAAACAATTTTAGTAATCATCTTTTCACCTCAAATCAGTGTAAATTATATGCATGTTGATTGTCATATAATGTAATTTTTTTACATTTATATTGTATCAATTTTGTTATCCTATTGTCAATTATTTTTTCATATTTACTTTTAATATTATTGCAACTTCTAAATATAAAATGACGTGGTAATAAAAAAATATTGGTTATGATTATGAACCAATATTTCTTTGATGATTTTATTAAATATATCTTACAATATCAACATTAGGTAACTCTAAATATGCTTTTGCAACTTCTTCTGGGGTAAAGTTAAAGTATTCAATAACTTCACTTCCTTCACCACTTAAACCAAAACTTGTAATATTATAAACACGACCATAAATACCACAGTATTTATATAAATGTGCTCCTTCACTCATTTCAATTGCTAAGCGTTTTGTAATATATGGTGGTAATACTTGATTTTGATATGATTTAGGTTGTTTATCAAATAAAGTTGTGCTTGGTAAACTTACAACTCGAACTTTTTTACCTTGATTAGATAAGATCTTTTGAGCTTCTAAAGCTATATTAAGCTCTGAACCGGATGCAATTAAAATTCCTTCAAACTCTTCTTCATCTCTTAAAACATATCCACCTTTTGCTAATTGAACTTCATTTTCATTAACAATTGTTGGAAGGTTTTGTCTTGTTAGAACGAGAACTGTTGGATTGGATGCTGATAAAGCGAATTTATATGCGGCCTTAACTTCATTTGCATCTCCCGGACGAATAACATTGAGATTTGGAATACTACGGAGCATTGTTAATTGTTCAATTGGTTGATGGGTTGGCCCATCTTCACCAACAGCAATTGAATCATGAGTAAAAATGTAAATGACAGGTAAGTTCATTAATGCTGATAAGCGAATGGCTGGTTTCATATAATCACAGAAGACAAAGAAACCGCCACAGAATGGTCTTAATCCGCCATGAAGTGCAATACCATTACAAATTGCTCCCATCGCATTTTCACGAACGCCAAATTTAATGTCCCGACCTAAACGATTATCTTTTGAAAATAAACCATCAGCGCCAAAAACTTTTGTTGAGGAGGAAAGGTCGGCAGATCCACCTATTAGTTGCGGATTAAGTTTATTTAAAGCTTCAAGAATTTTCCCACTCGAAGCTCGAGTTGCTCCAGTATAATCTAATGAAAACTTCGGAAGTTTATCATCATCTATTACAATATTATTATTGATCATATCAAAGAATAATTGATCTTGTTCACGAGTATTCCATTCTTCAAATAATTTTTGTCCTTTTTTAATAACTTTTTCTTGATAATAATCATATACAACTTGAGGAACAGAAAATGCATTTCCTCCTAATGCTTCCCGCATTGCAACAACTTCTTCATGTTTTATAGGTGCACCATGAACACTTGGAGTACCTTGATTACTTGCGCCATATCCGATAACCGTTTTAACTTCAATTAATGTTGGTTTATCAGATGTTTTAGCTTCATTAATTGCTTTCTCAATTGCAAAAATATCTTCACCATTATCTACGCGTATATAATTCCAATTCATCGATATAACTTTTAAACGAACATCTTCTGTATTAGTTTCTGTAACTTTACTATCAAGTTGGATATCATTTGAATCATATAAGACAATTAATTTATTTAAACATAGATTTCCAGCTAAACTAATTGCTTCTTGCGCAATTCCTTCTTGCAAATCACCATCACCACATAAAACATATGTATAGTGATCAATCAATTTTGGAAATTTTGCATGCAAATGTGCTTCCGCGATCGCAAGTCCTACACCTTGACCAATCCCTTGTCCTAAAGGACCACTAGAAGCATCAACTCCAGGAGTAAGATTAACTTCAGGATGACCAGGAGTAATACTTTTTAATGCACGAAATGACTTTAAGTCTTCAATAGTTATATACCCAGATAAATGTAAGACAGAATATAAAAGGGCAGAACCATGCCCTGCTGATAACACAAAACGGTCACGATTAATCCAATTACCTTGCTCAGGATAAATGTTAAGTATTTTGGTATAAAGAGTATGGATGATTGGAGCAGCACCTAAAGCTATCCCAGGATGACCAGAATTCGCTTTATCAATCGCTTCAACTGCCAAAACCCTTAATGTTTGAATCGATAATTGATTAATATCATTCATATTTAAAACCTTTCTATTTCAATAATTTGTATATATAATTTGCACGATCTCCAAAAGACGCTTTAATATAATTTCCAGTTACTAAAATACCATTTGCCCCAAATTCTTTTAATCTTGATAAATCAACTTTTTCAACATCCTTAACATTAACTGTAACTCTTGACA
>DATCKF010000117.1:0-4849 GCA_036562395.1 Bacilli bacterium | reverse complement strand
TTATTATCTTATGAAAAAAATCAGTTATTTTCGAATGAAAATTTAGAAAACACGGATAAATTTATTCAAGAAATAAATATTGGTGAAACTCATAATTTTCAAAAAATGATCAAAGTCTATTCCGAGTTAGTTCATAGCAACCTTAATATAATCTTAAAGGCTTGTTAATTTGTTTGAATGAAGATTTTCTTTATGTTATAATATTATCGGGAAAAAATTATGAAAATAAGACTAGCAACAAATGAAGATTTAAATGGGATCTTAGAAATAGTTCAAGATGCGATTAACTTATTAAAGCAAAATAATGTTAATCAATGGCAAAATGGTTATCCAAATCGTGATGTTTTTATTAAAGATATCGAAAACCAAACTTTATATGTTTTATGTGATAATTCAATAATCGTTGGTTTTTGTAATATTAGTCCTTTACCTGATCCTTCATATAAAGTAATTTATGAAGGAAGTTGGTTAACAGATGTTGAGGAGTATGTTGTCATTCATCGTCTTGCTGTCCGTAAAGAAAATTATCATTGTAATTGCGCAAGAACATTAATCGAATTTGCTTATAAGATAGCAAAAGAAAATCATAAAATAAGCATTCGTGTCGATACTCATCATGATAATATTCCAATGAATCGATTATTGCAAAAGATGGGATTTATCAAATGTGGGATTATCCATTTAATTGGATATAGTGATGCGGAAAAGGCAAGAGTTGCATATGAAAAAATAATTTAAATAAGGGGAATTATATGCAAAGTATTAAACAACTATACAAAATTGGTCGTGGTCCTTCTAGTTCACATACAATGGGACCTTATTTTGCTTGCAAAATGATTAAAGAAAGATATCCCCAAGCTCGTAAAGCTTTTATAACTTTATATAATTCATTAGCATTGACTGGTGAAGGGCATCTAACTTTTTCAGTTATTAAAAATACATTAGCACCAATTCCTGTTGAATTTGCTACTTCAATAAAAATGGACCATCACCCTAATTTTATGGAAATCGAAATCCATCTTGATGATGATGTTAAAAGGTTTGGGGTTACAAGTATTGGTGGTGGTGATATTATCATTAATGATGAAAAAAAAGAAATAATCAATATTTATCCTCATAAAAAGTTTAGTGAAATTAAAGAATATTGTGAAGGAAATAACTTAACATTATATGAATATGTGAAAATGGTTGAAGGAAAATATATTGATGATTTTTTATTACAAGTATGGCAGCAAATGCAAAAGACGATAAAAAATGGTTTAAGTAAAGAAGGAATTCTTCCAGGAAAATTAGAAGTAAAAAGAAAAGCTAAGGAATTACTTACAAAACAAATGGAAAATGAACCTGAATCGATTACCGAACATCGTTTAGTTAGTGCATATGCTTATGCAACAAGTGAAGAAAATGCTGATGGGGGAATCATTGTCACAGCACCGACTTGTGGATCATGTGGTGTGTTACCTGCAGTTTTATATTATATGCAAGGTAAAAGAAGACTACCAGATCAAAAAATTATTGAAGCCCTGGCCATTGCTGGTTTAATTGGCAATATTATTAAAGAAAATGCAACTATCAGTGGAGCAGTTGGAGGATGTCAAGCAGAAGTTGGAAGTGCATGCGCAATGGCTGCTGCTGCTCATGCTAGTTTATTTGATGCGACAATAGATCAAATAGAATATGCTGCAGAAGTTGCCATTGAACATCATCTTGGGTTAACATGTGATCCCATTTCGGGTTATGTTCAAATACCTTGTATTGAAAGAAATGCAGTTGCGGCAATTAGAGCAATCAATGCAAGCGGAATTTCATATTTCTTAAGTGGTTCTCGTAAGATTTCATTTGATATGATTGTGCAAACGATGTATAAGACTGGATTAGATATGCATCCAAAATATAAAGAAACAGCAGAAGCGGGAATGGCATTTTTCTATCATCAAAAGCAAAAAGTCGAGTAAATGGTAGATATTACTATTAGGAGAAATTGATATGTTAGACGATCCAATTTTAAAAGAATGGGAAGAAAGATATTCAAAGTAACCACCAGAAAGAATTGATGAACTAAATGAAAAAATATATAATGACGAATTGATAATAAATTCTGATATATTCGATTATTAATTTATATAACCAATAAGAATGAAATATATTAAGATGATATTCTTGTTGGGGATATGTTTGATGGTTTTGATTATACATCTGTGTATTGCACAGATGTTTTTTATTATCAATCCATTTAGTTGATTAAAGTTCACTATTGGTAATTAAAAATGCTTGTTTTCGATAGAAAATTGAAAACAAGCATTATTATTAAATATATTTTATTGGTTATATATTAGGTCAATGATATATCATTAATCATTGACACTAGGAAGAGTTGAATATAAAGTAATCTTTTGATCATATTCATTATGATTAGTTATATGAACTTCATATCCAACTTGTGTTTTTACTTGTGGTAATTTTATTATTCTACCACGATCATCAACATATTCCTTATTAAGGGATTTAAAAGTAATTGTATAATCTTTTAATTCAGTTAATACTTGATATTCTGCTTGAACTAATTCAAGAGCATGTTGATATAAATAATTTCTTCTCAATGTTTGTGGACAGTTTTTACCATTAAAATCATAATGTTGTTTAATATCTTTAATTGTTAAATTATGTTTAACCATTAAATTAGCCATTAATTTTGCTGTTCGTTGCCATGTAGCATATAAATCAGAGCCATAATCAACACATGTTTCAACCCCAATACTTTTCGCATATGCTTCATATGTATCACCTTGCCATGCTACTTCATTATCTGGAATATGATGATAAACACTCTTATCATCGACTGTATAATGCCAAGAACGAGCACGATCATTGATATTATAGCTACTTACCATATATTGTGCATGCATCATTGCATTAGCACCTGGAGTATGATTTCCTGTATCATGATAGGTAATATATTTGGTTGTTTCATGAAGGATTCCAGAACGTACTAATTTCAATCCTTCTGCAGCAACCAATATCTCTGGTGTTGCTTTCATTCCTTGATATTGATTTTGATTAATCGGAACAATTTGTTCAACTAAATTTAAATCATCATTAAAATATAATGATACACTACTGTAAACCCATTGTGTTCTTTCATTAGGATTATAACCATATGTTGTGACAAGTTTTTTAAATGGCTCTTGTACATGTAATCCTTCAATGATTTTAATTGGGTCGCTAACAACTTCAACTGCAAATGATGTTGTTATTTCTGGTTTCTTTTTACTTGATACTATCACGGTAACCTCTCCTGACTTTAAACCTTTTAAATTTCCATATTGATCAATGGATGCAATTAACGGATTATCAACTTCCCAAGTAACATTTTGTAAAGCATATTCTGGTAAGACATTGGCTTTTAATTTTACTTGTTCGTTGACATACAATTGACTAATATTATTTTCGATAACAATATCTTCTGGTTCAACTTCGATAATCGTTAAGGTTATGGATTTACTGACATTATTGGTTTTGGAAGTGGCAGTAATGGTTACTGTACCTTCTTTATAAGCAGTAACGATGCCATTTCTTACTGTTGCAAGAAGAATATTGCTAGTTTTCCATTCAATTCCTAAACCTTCTTTATCACTTTTATCGATTGCTTGTAGTTCTAATTTTTGCCCGACATAAATCGTATTGTCATTATTGTTGATTAACTCTAATGAATCAATGACATTTACAAATAATGATTGAGATATTTCTTTATTCTTTTTTAAAGAAATTTTTATTTCTGCTTTACCTAAACTAATTGCATAAACTGTATTTCCATCAATAATAATATTATTACTATTGGTTTCGATGGCGATATCATTTTTATCATATTTTTTATTACTTGAAAAATGATAATTGATTTCATATGTTTCGCCGATATATAGATTTACATTTTGATCAGCAATGATTATTTGGTCATCTTGTTTACATCCTGATAACGATATGATAAATATCATTACGAAAAATAAAATGATTTTACGCATACTTCCTCCTTCAAAATATTTTACCATATAGCTTGTAAAAAGTAAATTTAATAACAAAAAACGTCCATGTAAAATATTGTATAAGATATTAAAACTAACTAATAATAAAATATGCAATGATTAAATTGCAGTAAATGGTAAAAATGGGTCGAGAATCCCAATAATAAGGAGGAACAATGAAAAGATTAATCTTTTTATTACTATTTGCTATATGTACTTTTATTTTAGTTGGTTGTAAACGTGATGAATATACGATTGCCTTGATAACTGATATTGGTGATATTGATGATAAATCATTCAATCAAGGCGCATGGGAAGGAGTTAAGGAATATGCTGAGGGGAAAGATATCACTTACAACTATTATGAACCAACTGCTCAAGGTACTGATGAATATTTAGCAGCAATAGATTTAGCTATATCAAATGGTGCAGAGATTGTCGTTACACCTGGGTATTTATTTGAAGAACCAATTAATATTGCCCAAAAACAATATCCTGATGTTAAATTTGTTTTATTAGATGGAAATCCTGAAAACGCTGAAGATGGAACGATAGAAGATAATACATTTTCTATATTATATGCTGAACAACAATCAGGATATCTTGCAGGTTATGCAGCAGTAAAAGAAGGATTTCGCAAATTAGCATTTATGGGTGGGGTGCCTGTTCCTGCTGTTGTTCGTTTTGGTTATGGTTATGTATTAGGTGCTGATGCTGCAGCTAAAGAACTAGGAGTCCAAATTGAAATGAAATATGGTTACATGGACACATTTAATGAAGGCCCGGATGTAAAAGCAAAAGCAGAATCGCTATATAGTACTGGTACAGAA
>DATCKF010000108.1:0-17503 GCA_036562395.1 Bacilli bacterium | reverse complement strand
TTAAGTTTATCATTAATTGCGTGGTTCATTGGCGGAGCAATCATGGTCGTTGGTGCATATTGCTTTTCTTTAATGGCTACAAGAGTTGAAAAAATGAATGGTGCAGTTGATTATGTTGAAATATCAACAAACCCTAAATTTGGTTATGCAACTGGATGGTATTTTGCAACGGTATATTATCCAATCATAACTTCAATTTTAGGTTTTGTTTCAATGGATTATTTCTATAAATTATGCGGTTGGACTTCACTTGGAACATGGCATTTTTGGGTTGCAGTTACACTACTTATTATTTTTTCGTTTGTCTTAAATACCGTTTCACCTAAAATAGCAGGTTATTACCAAGTTTCAACAACCACAATTAAACTGATTCCAATTTTTATTATTGCCGTTATCGGTACAATTGTTGGCATTGTTAATGGAAATACTAAAGAAGCTTTCACAAGCGTTGGTACACTTCCAAACGCGAAAAATGATTTTGGTGCAGCTATCTTATCAACAATCTTTGCATATGAAGGTTGGGTTGTTGCAACATCAATTAATGCGGAATTAAAAAATTCAAAAAAGAATTTACCTCTTGCATTAGTATTAGGAACATTAATTGTTATTGGAACTTATATTTTATATTACATTGGTTTATCAAGCTTAATCCCCGATACAAATGATATCATGGAGCAAGGATCTCATGCTCCAGTAAATGCTATGGAAATCTTTGTTGGTGGAGTTGGCGAAAAGTTATTTACATTCTTAATTATTTGTTCATGTTTAGGAACACTTAATGGGTTAACAATGGGTGCTAGTAGAGGAATGTATTCTCTTGCATGTCGTGGGCAAGGACCAAAACCAGAAGTATTTTCAAAGTTACATCAAAAATATAATATCAGTGTAAGTTCTAGTATGTTAGGTCTAGTATTAACATTATTCTTCATGGGATTATGGGTAGTATCATTTGAAACTAATTTTAAATATTTAATTATCATGGATGAATTATCAATTGCCTTCTTATATACTTCATATATCTTTGTATATATTTGGATTATGAAGAATGGTAAAGATCTAAAAGTATTTAGCAGATATATAATGCCAATTCTTGCAATTCTTGGTTCAGTCTTCTTAACTTTTGCTGCAACCGGATTATTTTCATTATTAGTATTAAATGATAGTTCACGTGTTGTTAATTTTGGAGTCTTTGGTGGAATTGCGGGAATATTTATTATAATAGGTCTATTCTTCTATCATAAAAATGCTAAACCGATTGGTGAATTTGAATAAAAATATGAGGTGATTACACCTCATTTTTTAATTAAATTTATTCTTGCATCTAAAAGGAAAATATTGTATAATATCTCTACGGATTGGGTATATAATAACTAGTATCATTTTATTGATTTTAGTAAGCGTTTTTAACTACAAATTTTGGTGATACTATGTTATAATACATAATCAAATACATATTAGGAGGATAAAAAATGGCAGACAAAAAATACGTTTACATGTTCACAGAAACAAACGAAACGATGCGAAACCTATGTGGTGGAAAAGGTGCCAACTTAGGGCAAATGACCCAATTAGGTTTACCAATTCCCCAAGGATTTACTGTTACTACCGAAGCTTGCACATTGTATTATGAAAATGGCGAAAAATTAAATGATGCTATAATTTTAGAAATTGAAAATGCCCTTGCAAGGTTAGAAGATATAACAGGTAAAAAATTTGGTAACCCTAATAATCCATTATTAGTATCGGTACGAAGCGGAGCACGTGTCTCAATGCCGGGAATGATGGATACAATTTTAAATCTTGGATTGAATGATGAGGTTGTTGAAGGGTTAGCAAAAATAACAAATAATCCTCGTTTTGCATATGATTCATATCGTCGTTTTATTCAAATGTATTCGGATGTTGTTATGGGATTGCCAAAATCTCGTTTTGAAGAAATTATTGATGAAATGAAAAAAGAACGCAACATCGAATTGGATACTGAATTTACCGCTGATGATTTTAAAGAAATGATTGGTAAATTCAAAGCTTTTTACAAAGAACAATTAAAAGCAGATTTCCCTGTAAATCCCAAAGAGCAATTATTTGGGGCAATTAAAGCTGTCTTCGCATCATGGGAAAACCCAAGAGCAATTTATTACCGTCGTATTAATGACATCCCTTCAACATGGGGAACAGCTGTTAACGTTCAATCAATGGTTTTCGGAAATATGGGAGATACATCAGGAACTGGTGTTGCCTTTACACGTAACCCAGCAACTGGGGAAAACAAATTATATGGTGAATATTTAATTAATGCCCAAGGTGAAGACGTCGTTGCGGGTGTTAGAACTCCATCACCAATCAGCACATTAAAAGATTTTTTACCAGATGTTTATAAGCAATTTGTTGATGTCGCTCATAAACTTGAAAATCATTTCCGTGATATGCAAGATATTGAATTTACAATTGAAAACGGAAAATTATATTTATTACAAACAAGAAGTGGAAAACGTACTGCCCAAGCAGCATTAAAGATTGCTGTTGATATGTTTGAATCAGGAATGATTACTAAGGAAGATGCATTGATGCTTGTTCAACCAAATCAATTAGATGCATTACTTCACCCTCAATTTGATCCAACATCATTAAAAGCCGCGAAGAAGATTGGTGAAGGGCTTCCAGCATCTCCAGGAGCAGCTTGCGGAAAAGTTGTTTTCAATGTTGAACGTGCTCTTGAACTTGTTAAGAATGGTGAAAAAGTTGTTTTAGTACGCTTAGAAACATCACCAGAAGATATCGAAGGAATGCATGTTTCTGAAGGTTTCTTAACAGCACGTGGAGGAATGACATCACATGCCGCCGTAGTAGCTCGAGGAATGGGTAAATGCTGTGTATCAGGATGCAAAGAATTAGTTATTAATGAAAAAGATTTAACATTCACATTAGGCGGAAAGACTTTCCATGAAGGTGATTATATCGCTTTAGATGGTTCAACTGGTGCTATTTATGGTGAAAAAGTTGAAACAGTTCCTGCTTCAATTTCTGGCGATTTTGAAAAATTCATGAATTGGGCAGACGAAGTAAGAAGATTACAAGTTCGTACAAATGCTGATACTCCACATGATGCAAAACAAGCTCTAGCATTTGGTGCTCAAGGTATAGGACTATGCCGTACTGAACATATGTTCTTTGAAGGCGATCGTATTAAAATCATTCGTGAATTTATCTTATCTGATACACCAGAACAAAGAAGAAAAGCTTTAGATAAATTATTGCCATTACAAAGAGGGGACTTTGAAGAAATTTATGAAGCAATGGCAGGATTCCCTGTTACAATTCGCTATTTGGATCCACCACTACATGAATTCTTACCTTCAAATAAAGAAGATATTGAAGAACTTGCAAAGGAATTAGGAGTAAGTTACCAAAAAGTTGTTGATAAGATTACTTCACTTCATGAATTTAACCCAATGATGGGACATCGTGGTTGCCGTTTAGCAGTCTCTTATCCAGAGCTTGCGGAAATGCAAACACGTGCTGTTATTGAAGCTTATATTAATGTTAAGAGAAGAAATCCTCAATTCAAATTTGTCCCAGAAATTATGATTCCATTAGTTGGTGATGTTAACGAATTGAAGTTTGTGAAAAATGTGGTTGTAAAAACTGCTGATCAATTAATCGCAGAAAGTGGAATGGATATTAAATATCATGTTGGTACAATGATTGAAATTCCACGTGCTGCTTTATTAGCAGATGAAATTGCGAAAGAAGCAGATTTCTTCAGCTTTGGTACAAATGACTTAACACAAATGACATTTGGCTTCAGCCGTGATGATGCAGGTGCTTTCTTATCACATTATTATGAAAAGAAAGTATATGAATCTGATCCATTTGCAAAATTAGATCAAAATGGTGTTGGTCAATTAGTCGCATTAGCAGCTCAAAAAGGACGCGAAGCAAATCCAGATATTCACTTAGGTGTTTGTGGTGAACATGGTGGTGAACCATCAAGTATTGAATTCTTCAATAAAGTTGGTTTAGATTATGTATCTTGCTCACCTTATCGTGTTCCAATTGCTCGTTTAGCTGCAGCACAAGCAACAATTAAATTAAAGAAAGCAAAGGCGTAAAAATACGCCTTTTTTTCATATAAAAAAAGACTGAAAAATCAGTCTTACATCTTCTTCCATGTTCTTGGGAAGAACAGTATTAACATTGGAAAGATTTCTAATCTTCCTGCTAACATAATAATAGATAAAATCAATTTTGAAGCATGTGATAAAAGTGCAAAATTGTTTACTGGTCCTAAGATATCAAGTCCAGGTCCAACATTACTTAAACAACTAATAACCGCTGTAAAATTTGCAAGAACGCCAAAATCATCGAAAATCGAAACAAGAAGTGTTCCAATTAACATAATAAAGAAATAGGCAATTAGATATGATGATACACCATTTAAAACTGCTTTATCAACTGGTTTATGTTCAAACTTGACAGATACAATTTGGCGAGGATGTAATAAATTTTTCGTTTCCCGAATGATGCTTTTACATAAGATTGCAATTCTTGAAACTTTTATTCCTCCACCTGTTGATCCTGCGCAAGCTCCCGAAAACATAAGTAATATTAATATCCATTTTGAAAGAGTTGGCCAGGTATTAAAATCATATGAATAAAAACCAGTTGTTGATATGATTGATGCTACTTGGAATGAGGAATAGCGAAGTGATGTTGCAAATGATCCAAATATGGACATCGTATTTAAACTGATAATAATCATTGCAAAAAGGATGATTCCTAAATACCATCGTAACTCTTCACTTTTTAAAGCTCTTATTCCTTGTCCGATTAAAATGAAATAAAAGACATTAAAATTAATTCCAAATAAAATCATAAAGATTGTAATAACAATTTCATAATATATATTATTATAATAAGCAATACTAGAATTTTTAATACTAAAGCCACCAGTTCCAGCAGTTGACATTGCATGATTAATACTATCGAATAGTGGCATTTTGCCAATTAGCAAAAAGATGAATTCAGAGAGGGTTAAAAAGATATAGATTAAATATAAAATTCTTGCTGTAACTTTAACTTTTGATACGAGTTTATCTATTTGAGGTCCGGGGCTTTCGGCTTGTAATATAAAGATACTTTGAGTATCAGTAGTTGGTATAAAAGCAAGAACGAAAACTAATATTCCCATTCCTCCTAACCAGTGGGTTAGAGTTCGCCAAAACAGTAATCCTTTACTCATTGCTTCAATATCAGTTAAGATTGATGCTCCGGTTGTTGAAAAGCCAGAAGCTGTTTCAAAGATGGCATCAATATAATTAGGAATTTCTCGACTGATAAAAAAAGGTAAAGCACCAAATAAACTCATTAAGATCCATGATAAACTAACAATCACAAATCCTTCCCGTGCATATATTATTGTTCTTTCTTTAATAGTTCTTACAAGAACTTCACCAATTATCAATAATAGAAAAATTGGTATCAAAAAAGCAACATATAAATTTCTTTCTTGATATATCATCGAAACTAAGAAAGGTAAGAAAAGAATAATTGCTTCAAGTCTTAAGATATGACCTAAGGAGCGAAAAATACTTTTATATTTCATAACCTACTCCATGATATCTTCTAAACTACGAATTTTATCAGTTGAAACAACAACAACACTGTCAAAAGGCTGTAAACAATCTTCACCACTTGGGATAATAATTGCTTTATTGCGAATGATACATGCTATTAAAACATTCTTTTTTGTTTGTAAATCTTTAAAAGGAATGTTTGTAAAATCAGTAGCTTGCGGAATATAAAATTCGGTTGCCTCTACTTGATTATTTACCAGTTTATATAATGTCTTAACTTGACTACCGACGGTACTTTCAATTGATCTAACATAACTTAAGACACTATTCGTAATGATTGCTTTTGGTGAAATGATGGAATCAATACCAATGGTTTCGAGGATATCTGTTAAGTTATCACGATTGATTTTTGTAATGACTTTTGAAACATTCTTTCTTTGTGCATATAATGAAATAATAATATTTTCTTCATCAAAACCTGTTAAAGCAACAACAGAATCACAATTGTTGATTCCTTCTTCATCAAGAAGATTATGATCACTACCTTCACCATGAATAATGGTAACATGATCTAAAAGATTGCTTAATTCTTCACAGCGATCCTCATCCATTTCAATAATTTTAACATTCACATTTCCTTCATCCAGTTGTTTGGCGAGATAATATGAAATTTTACCACCACCAATTATAATTACTTGTTTTGCACGATCTTTTAAAATTCCTAATTTTTTAAATAATCTTGTTATTTCTTTATTTGATGCTGTAACATGAATTTTATCTTTGGCTTTGAAAACAAAATCACCACTAGGAATATATGCTTTTCCATCTCTTTCAACAGCACATATTAAGAATTTAACTTGTAATTGCGAACGGATTTTACTTAATGAAGCGCCAACTAATGGTGATGATTCATCTAACTTCACTTCAACAATATCCACTCTACCATTTGCAAATTTATCGACTTTTAATGCTGATGGAAATTTCAACATCTGTAAGATTTCATTAGCAGCTTCAAGTTCAGGATTGACAATTAAATTTAATCCTAATTGGTCATGAAGATAATTAACTTGTGATGAATATTCAGGATTACGAACTCGAGCGATTGTATGCTTAACTCCATTCATTTTCGCAACCAGACAGCTTAAAATATTTAATTCATCACTTGATGAGGATGCGATTAGTAAATCGGTTTTATTAACTTCCGCATCCATTAAGATTTCATGACTGGCACCATTCCCAACCAGACCTTGGACATCATATTTATCAACAACATCTTGGATAACATTTGGATTGGTATCGATGACAGTAATATCATGATTTTCTTGCGATAGAAAGGAAGTTAAGTTTTTACCAACTTTACCTGCTCCTACGATAATAATTTTCATAAGGCCTCCTAATTTGAGACATAATATAATATCTCGATAATAAATAAAACACATTATATATTATATCACTTTTCAATAAAAAAAAATAGTCAGGTGATAATTTGCGAGCATCATATGCTGTTTTAGGATTAGGAACGTTTGGAATTGAAATTATAAAAGAATTAATAAATTATGATGTTGATATCATTGGTGTTGATATCTTAAAAGAAAATGCAATTAAAGCAGGAAAGTATATCAAAAATGTATACATCACTGATATTACCGATTTTGAAGCCTTAAAAGAATTAGGAATTGATAATGTTGATTGTGCAATCGTATCGATTGGCAAAAATATTCCCCAAACAATTCTTGCAACGATTAATCTAGATCAATTAAAGATTAAAAATATCATTGTTAGAATTGATGATGAAATGTATGCTTCAGTTATAACGAAACTTGGAGCAAGTAAAGTAGTAATACCTCAAGGTGATGCAGCAAAAATTTTGGTGCATCAGTTGATACATTCAGAATTTGACAAAATAATTAAAATTGCAAGAAATTATGGGGTTGTTAATATCACATTAAATTCACCTCTAGATATTAAAAATCTTGAAAAAGTAAAAGTGTTATTAGTTATGCGTAGTGAAGAGTATTTCATTCCTGCACATGATGAAATTTTACAGCCGATGGATGAATTATATGTATTTGGCTCAATTGATGATTTATCAAACTTTCAGAAAGAGATAAGAAATGTCTAAAACTTCACCTATTCTTATTATTATTTTAAGTTACCTTTGTTTGATATTAATAGGAGCCATACTATTTATCCTTCCCTTTTCAACACCATCTGGATATCATTTGTCAATATTTGATGCCCTCTTCCTTTCAACAAGCTCTGTTACTCTTGCAAGTTTAAATCCTCTTCATGATGACATAAGTATTTTTACTCCGTTTGGAGAGTTTATTATTATCCTATTAGTACAATTAGGAGGATTAGGATTAATTACAATTTCAATTGGTTTACTTTCGTTTTTAGGAATTAAAATGGGAATAGGGGAAATGGATCTTGCGAAGAATTACTTTAATTTATCGACATCTAAAGGTTTATTTCGTATCGTAAGGTTTACAGTATTAATTACAATTATTATTGAACTAATAGGGTCTATTTTTAATTATATTATCTTTGTTAAGTATTATCCACCTTTAAAAGCAATTAAATTTAGCATCTATCATTCCATATCTGCATTTAATAATGCAGGCATTGATTTTTTACCAGGGAATTCTTTAATATATTTTCAAAACAATACTTTTTTAATTATTAATACTGCAATCTTAATATTTCTTGGGGGAATAGGTTTTATTACAATTTTTAATTTATTGCATCATAAAAAATTATGCACACATTCAAAAATAGTTTTATCGATTTCTTTCTTTTTAATCATACTTGGAATGTTGTTATTAAAGGTTGTAGAAAAAGATAATATAACTTGGTTACAAGCTCTCTTTACAAGTATAAGTTTTCGAACTTCAGGATTTATTATTTGTCCACTTTCAGTTTTATCAACTGCATCAATTATTATCATTATGTTTTTGATGTTTGTTGGGGCTTCTCCTTCTTCAACTGGTGGAGGAATTAAAACAACTACTTTTTATTTATCTCTTAAATATTTAATCTTTTTTGCAACTGGTAAAAAGATGGTTGTTGATGGGAAGAAAATAACAAGCACTACTTTTTTTAAAGCTTATGTGATGATTGTCTTTTCAATTATTTATATTACTTTTATTACATTTTTAATTTGCTTTATTGAGAATGATAAACATAATTTCACATATATTATATTTGAAGTCATCTCTGCATTTAGTGCAGTTGGTGCCTCTTTTGGAATAACTCCTCATTTACATATTGTCAGTAAAATATTGCTTATCATAACAATGCTCATTTCAAGAATTGGTCCAATTACATTTATGAGTGTTTTTAATAAAAATGCTAATGTTAATATTTATCATAAAATTGATTATCTTGAGGAAAATATAATTATCGGATAAAGGTGAGATATGAAAAAGTTTTTAGTTATTTTGATATTGATGTTTGTTTTATGTGGATGTAGTGTTAATAAGATGAATAGAGTAAAAAGTAATTTTGTGGCAGCGGGATATACATATTCACAAGATGCAAATAAATACATTGAAGATATTATTGCGGAAGCAAACAACGAAGATATTGTTTTTTATCCCCATGTTTTTATATTAAAGGAAGGTATTATCACAAATGTTGCTGTGGTTTTGGAATTTAAATCATCGCAAAAATTAAATGAAATGCTTAAGGAAAGTGAAATGCTTAAAGGAATGTTAAAGGATTTGAAAAAAAGTGATTATGTATATGGAAACTGTCTTTTAATACCTTTATTACCAATTAGTGTGACAGTTGAAGAAATGATTGAAGTGTTTCAAAGTTAAGCATTAAACGTGCAATTATATTCAACATATAGTATAATAAAGCGTATAATAAGTATGTGGTTTTCCACAGTTTCAAGGAGGAAATATTAATGATAAGTTTACCAAAAATTTTTAGTGAACATGAAAAAGTGTTAATTGATTTTTATGCAGATTGGTGTGGACCATGTAAAATGCTTGCGCCTATTATTGAAGAAATAAAAAATGAAATGCAAGGATTTTTAGAAGTTATAAAAATTAATGTTGATGAATATCCAGAGATCGCCGAACAATATGGTGTTCGTAGTATCCCAACTTTAGTTTATGTAAAAAATGGTAAAGTTGAAAATGTATTAGTCGGCTTTAGGCCTAAAAAAGATATATTAAATGCAATAAAATAAGGTTTTGACCTTATTTTTTTTTATTAATTAATGGTTTGATTAAGACTTTATTAATTGTTGTTATCATATAATTTAATTAAATTATGGAGGAAATGATGAAAGGAAACAAAAAATTATTCGAATCTATTATCTTTTTATGCCTGACAATTTTATTATTGATTACCTCCACGTTTGCATGGTTTACATTTAATCAATATGCGGATACGAACGATATTGTCGTTCCAGTTGGAAATTATAATGTTAATATTGAAATCGAAATTAAAAAAAATGATGACGATTTTTTGTTGATTAAATCGCTTGAAAATATGCAAAATATTTTAAATAATGCAGTTCCTAATGATATATATCAATTCAAAATCAAATTACAAAACAAAAGCAATACAAGAATTTATTCAATTTTAAAAATGGAAGAAATAAAAAGTATGAATTGTGAGTTAGATATCCGTGATGTTTTTTATATTGTTGATGGTGAAGTTATTGTTAACGGTGAAGTACAAAAACTAGAACCTAAGAGTAATGATGAAGTAACGATCGTCAATCAGAAAGTAAATCTTTATCGCTTTAATAACCTAATTGATAGTTATAACGATATTACATTAATTAATAATATCCCATT
Source organism: Bacilli bacterium (assembly GCA_036562395.1). Taxonomy (GTDB): domain Bacteria; phylum Bacillota_I; class Bacilli_A; order ML615J-28; family CAG-698; genus DUOT01. The sequence goes on along the minus strand of DATCKF010000108.1, from coordinate 7,113 downwards.
AGAAATTAATGAAGAAGCAACAATAGAATTTAAAATCAAGTATGACGAAGAAACATCACATATTGGTTATCAAAATGGAATATTTCAAATAAAGGGGTTTTTTATCTATTTTAATATTTAATACTTTATAAAAGGTGAGAATATGAAAAGAAAAGTCTTCGTTGGCTTACTTATAGTTTTATTATTTTTAATTATAACATTAACAACTAAAACGATAAAAGCTTGGCTAACTGATACCAAAACAACTGAAGAAATTTCCTTTACTCTAGGAAAGGTAGAATATACATGGTATGGTGAAGTTACATCAAGTCCTGTTGTACCAGGTGAAAATATTATCACTACTCCATATCAATTACAAAACCTTTCTTCAATTCCTACAGAATTACGCTTAAAATTATTTTTTGATTCATCTTCTAATGATGTTTCTCACCTTTTTGATCAAATCACTTTAAGCAATCATTGGGTTTTAAACGATGATGGTTATTATTATTTTCAAAATGTTATCACACCTGAAAATCAAGAAATAAGAGTACTAGAAAATTTAGTCCTTGATGGTAAAGTAGTAAATAACGATTATTCTGGATCTGAAATTTCAATTAGAGTATTGTTTGAAGCAAAACAAGCTGAATATGTTTCATGGGAACAATTGGGCACAGCAAATATTAATTTAGGTTGATATTATGAAAAAAGTTATATATGTCTTTATATGTTTATTTTTCATTTTCGCAATCGGAACAATCAGTTGTCAGATGTTTGGATATGATTATTATGTTGTTATTAGTGATTCAATGCATCCAGCAATACCGAAATATTCTTTGGTGTATATCAAAAAGGATGCAAAGGAAATTAATATCGGCGATGTAATTGCTTTTAATGGTGATGATATGCCAATATTACATCGGGTAATTGATGTCGACGGTAATATTTATACAACTCATGGTGATCATAATCCTGAAGGCAGTATTGAAAATGTTGCTTTTAATAATATAATTGGAAAAATGATATTTCATATACCTTATATAGGTTTATTATTTATCAATCAATATTTCTGGATTATAATGGCGTTAGTTATTTGCGGATTAATTATTGTAAGAAATATTATTAAAGAGATGAAAAATAGGGGGTGAAGTTAATGAGCAAAAAATTGATGATATCGTTTGTGATCATCACCGTTATAATATTATCAATATCAATAACCTTTGCATGGTTTACGATGATGGAAACAACTGATCCAATCATCTTCAATACCGGCTCATTAACTGCAGATCTCAGTTTATATCAAGGTATAGATCATAATCACGATCAAGAAATTGATGAATATCGAGAAGTAACAAAAAAAATTGATTTTCAAAATGTCATTCCTGGAGAAGTTTTGTATTTTCGGGTGATTGTTCAAAATGAGGGGACGATTGACGGATCATTAGATTTCTTCATTAATGAAATTGATTATAATAATGATGAATTTTTAGAAGGGTTTAAAATGACCTTTATTAATCCATTAACTAATAATTATCAAGAAATGGAATTATCTAGTTATCAGAATGGATTAAATATTTTTCATGGTTATTTATTAGAGAAAGAAAAATCATTTACATTTGACTTTACGATTAATGTAAAGGGCAAACTACAAAGTCTTGAGGAAGCTTATTTAGAAATTAAAAGCTTCTGTATAAAACTTGAACAAATACATTAAGGAGAAGGAAGATATGAGGAATAAAAATATTATCATATTATTAATAATGATTATTTTTCTTGTTTTTATATCATTTTCAAAAGATACTATTGCCTCATTTCTAGTTGCTTCTCGGATGAAAGATGATAAGGTTACTATTGGTGATGTCAAGGTTATTGCTCGACTTTTTTATGAAAAAGAAGGAGTTTTATATCCTGCTCGTGAAATAAACTTAAATGGTAATGATACAAAAAAAGGTGTTTATTTTGTAAATGTAAGTGATACTTCTGCTTTAGAATATATCGATAATCTATGTATTAAGATTTATGTATATAGTGATGTTGAAACGTATGTAAGGGTAAAATTATTTGAAGAGTTATCAATTGTAAAAGATACTCCATTTGGAAAGATAGAATATTCAATGCCAATGACTGAAGATATTAATTATCATTATGATAGTAATTGGATTTTATATGATGATTTTTATTATTATCCTCAAAAACTAATTCGTCAAAGTAAGCAAATTCCTACTGAGATATCTTTTATTGTTCCTCAAGAAAATCTCATTACTCCATATGATGATGATTATTTTTTACAAGTAGGAGTTCGTCTTGAATCAGTGCAAGCATTATTAGGTCCCCAAAAAAATTGGGGACTCGAGGAAGCTCCTTGGGGAGGTGAATGGTGATGAAGAAAGTATTATTAGCACTTCTTCTTATTGTCGTTACTTTTATTTCATTTTCATTAATTGATATTCCATATGATCACAATTTGCACAGGATAAATCATCAACGTTTAGCACATCAAGATTTTCCTGACCTTCCCGAATATCATCCAACGTCAAATTATCTATCATATACAGAATTTCGAAGGACGATAGCCAAAGCAAATAGTACTGCTTTGGAAATAAAAGAAAGAGCCAAAGATTTATATATTCGCTTTGATACTGCTGATGAATTATATCGCTTTTCGGTTGATGTCAGTTTTAATCCTAATTTAATTTATCGAACCGATGATACTAATGAAAATGTTAAGTTAAGTTATGATGTGATTAAAGTTTTGCTTTCATTAAATTATGTCCTAGGTAATGATATCGATTATCGTGATATGAAAGCAAAGAAATTTATTCCTATCGGATATTCATTTATAACTTCAGATGACGTACTTTATCAAAACTTATTTACAGGTAGTTTTGATGGACGTGGTTTTGAAATTCGCAATCTTAGTTTTGCTGAAATTGATAAATTAAAAGTTCTTGATTTGTATGGTGAAGAAGTATTAGTAACATCGTATTATGCAATGTTTACTTATAATCAAGGTGAGATAAAAAATTTAGGCTTAATTAATCCGCAAATAAAAATAAATGATGAATCTTTATTTTTCGCAAGTTTAGTTGGTGTCAATGAAAATGTTGTAAAGAATGTTTATGTTCATAGTAACGAAGGATTTGAAGTTAACTCATATCTTGGAGTTAGTGGCATCGTCTATGAAAATAAAGGCTCTTTTAAGGAAGCTTATTTTGTTGGAAGTGAAGTTGTAAGAGGGGAAGAAAATAATCTTCATCCTATTATTGCAATTAATAGTGGAAGTATTAATAATTTAGTGTTCGATAAAACTCTTTATCCATATCAAGACAATTTCGCGATTGGCGAAGATACAATAACATTAAAATCTAAATCACGATTAAATGAAGGATGGTATTTTTATGAAGACGATTGTTACCCTAGTTTAATAGGTTTAAAGCAAGAAGATGGTGTTTATAAAATCAATAATGCCATTGATTTAATTGCCTTTTCGAAAATTATCGAATATCAAAGCAAAAATTACAATGAAGCTTCATATGAACTTACATGTGATATTGATATGAGTGAAGTTGCAAATGGTGCATATCATACGCCAAATGTTTCGTTTAAAGGCACTTTTAATGGTAATGGTTATTATATCGCCAACTTAACGATTAACACGATAGTTACAATTAATAAAGTAAACTATGGTGGAATGTTTAGTATTCTTGAAGGTAAAGTTGAAAATATCAACTTTATTGATATAAAATTTGATCTTAACGAATATGATTATCGTTATGTCTTAAATCTTGGTTTGATTACTGGATCATTAGATAATGGATTAATTGATAATATCTTATTACGAGGTAATATTAATTTAGGAGAAAAAACTGTTAATATTGCTAATATTGGTGGGATTGCTGGAAGTGCAAGTGGAACCATTTCTAATACTTGTACTAACGGAATTAGTGGCAATATTATTAATGGTAACCTTCATCAATTTGAAGCATATGTTACCCCATTTTATCATCTTGGAGGGATTGTTGGTTCTACAACCTCTTATCCATTATATTTAATTAATATTGAAAATAATGGTAATATTAAGAGCATTTCGTCATTAAATGATATCTCTAATAATAATGGAAAGATGATAATTGGTGGTATTATCGGTTATCTATATAATAATAAAGAATCTCATCATTTACGCTTATTAAAAAATAACGGTAATATCGAAATTAATGATCTTAAAGCTAATAATTATTATACTTATGCTAGTGGCATTATTGGTTTAAGTGAAGGTTTAAGTTTTGATTTAAAAAATCATTTTGGTACCTGGACAAATACCGGAAAAATAATAAATAATGCGAAAAGAAATATTGTTAAAGCGGCAGGAATTAGTGTAAGTAATCATTCGGAACCAGTTGAATATATCTATCTTCAAAATGAAGATACCTATACATCTACTTCATTTACTAATTTTTCTTACACTTCTTTAATTTATCATATCGGAAGTCAAAAAGTTACGATATCACAATCCCTTAACAAAGGGAATTGCGAATTTTTATCTTATTCGAAAAATGTTTCTCCAATCTATATAAGTGAAAAGAATGCTGATACAGTATTGAGGTTTGTAGAAAATGAAGGCTCAATATTATATCAAGGATTTAATCTTAATGATGAAACTTTTATTTCTGGTATTTCAACATCCCATAATATTGAATATTTGAATGTTTATTTTAGTGGAAATATTGTTGTAAAAGATATAAATAGTAATTTTCCTCTATGGGTCGCAGGAATTACTAATGTATTGAATAAAGCGATTGCGAATACTTTAAATGAAGGAACAATCAGTTTTAATAATATTATTAATAATAATAATTTCTATATTAGTGGTATTGTAAATAAGAACAATAATGAAATTATTAACAGCATTAATGATGCTGATATTAAGGTAACAATATATGGAATCGGAAATCTATATGCAAGTGGAATTGCAACTCTTAATGATGGTAAAATTGCTGATAGTGTTAATCTAGGAAATATAAATGTTAAAAACAAAAGTGAAATTGAAAATGCAATCATAACAGATGAAAATAATGCTAATTTGATTACTGCATTTAAAGGTGGAGTAACAATTGGCGGAATTAGTGCAGCAGTATTAAGTGAGAATTCTTATATTGTTGATAGTATAAATAGTGGAGATATTATTGGTATTAGTGAAAATTATGTTCGCACTGGTGGAATTGTCGGGATTGCTAGTTTTGATGAAACAGGAATTGCATCTTTTATTAAGAAAAACTTAAGTAATGCTAATATCCGAAGTGTCATCAATTATGGAAATGTTAATGCGATTACAAAGAATGTTAAAGTGTATAGTAGTGAATTAGTGTCTTGCACTTTTAAATATTACTTTGATGGTGATACCCCTACTGGAGATGATGTGACGATAAACACTACGATCGGAACTAATGAAAAACTTGCAGTTCATGCAAGTAGCGGGGGAATACTTGGTTATGGTCATTTAACAATCCATAATGTTATCAATCATGGTCGTATTTCATCAACTGATGTTGCTGGTGGTATTATTGGTACGGTTTTTGTTAATACGAATAGTGAAATTAAACTTAATCTATATGGCAATATCAATTACGGAAAGATTCATGCCATTAATCAAACTAATTATCAAGATTTAATAAATATTGATAATAGTGATGGTCTTGCTTCATATTTTTATGATTATAATCAATTTATTTATCCAGAAACATTAAATGATATCCGTAGATTCCCAGAAAGTAAACGTGGATTTGGTGGTATCATTGGACGTATTCAACGAGGAGATAAAGGGATTGTTGCAAAAGATGATTTTAGGGTATTATTAAATTTTGATACAGATATTGATTTTATTGGTCGGATTGATCAAGATTATAACTTTACAGATACTATTAGATATATTAGATTGCAAGGTGAATATTATACTGCTAAAGTTAACGATACAACGCAAACTGTTTTTACAGGGTTTAAATTTTATAAAAATGCTAACATAACTGAAAATCATGTTATTACCGCAACCATTAAACGTGAACAATATACAATTGAGACGATCATTATACTTGTTTTATATCGCGTCACAATTGATACTGATTATTTTGTGACTAGCGATAAGGTGACGACAAATATCAGTGGTCCAAGATATTCAAAAGTGGGAAATGTTGTAACATTATTAGATAATAGTAACCGTTTGACAACCAATCCTATTAGTAATGATGATAGATGGATAGATTTTAGTACTACAGAAAAAACAATTACGGTTCTTGAACTTAATAAATATAAAGAAACTACAATGGAATATTATAATGGTAGAAAAGATATCACTCTTTCATCTAATACATATAAAAAGAATATCATGGATGAAAATATTGATATTCCTAATATTCCAACAACACCACCTTCAACAACTTCCCTTAAATATGTTAATCAAAGTAAATTAAGTGAACGTTTTAATGATTATGATGGCTTATATACTGTACAATCCAATCAAGTAAATGGATCTTATCTTCCCAATAATATTAAACTTGAAAAAATTTCACGATTAAAAGAGCAAATTCCTTTTGATAGTGATTATGAAGATATTTCAAGCAAACAAAAAGAAAATCTTTCAGAAGATATTCTTAATAAATATCATAACTTACATCAAACTCATTTTAATGAAGATTCTTTCTTACTTGATGATGATGTTGTGCTATCACAAATTGATGGCGATGTCATCTTAACTGATCCTATCATAAATCATCAAAAACAAACAATAACATATGAAGTACCTGTGAATGAGTTTAAATTATCTGAAACTTTAGCAAGATTTACAGTAGAAAGTGCAAATATTTCTGACGAAGCTATTATAGGTGCGAATATTTTAGATTATTCAATTATGACAGGAATTAATTATTACAATGATATGCCAGGCTTTTGTAATCTTTTATTAACAAACAAAAAGCCGATATCGGATAAAGTTGTGCCAACAATTTTAGCGACTCCAAATAGTTACAAAAATATTAAAAAAAAATCTGATCCTGTATTAGTTGGTTATTTTACAATCTATTCAGAAATTGCACTTAATGATATTAATTATTTTATTAATTCTAATTATACTTCAACTTATTA
>DATCKF010000166.1:0-2860 GCA_036562395.1 Bacilli bacterium | reverse complement strand
GTTTTGATGCTGATTTGGATATCATTAAGGATAAAGAACATACTTCTGCACATCATATTAATATCGTTAGGATATCGACAGCGTTATTGATTGCGGTTTATGCCCTTTCATTAATAGCTTCGCTATTCTTTATCAATAATTACAATAATCGTTTATTGGGCATTATCTTATTAACAATCACCTTCTCCTCAACATTTGCTGGAGTGGTTGCACCATTAGTCGCAGTTGATAGGTTAAATCGTACAGGGTGGGGTAATATGATGATTACTTTCGCCTTTTTAAGTGAGTTATTATCGATTGTGTTATTAACAGTATACATGATTGTGACTGAAGCGTCACTTTCATCTTTATGGGGCTTTTTATTGATTATTGGGGTCTTTGTTGCCTTATTCTTTGGCTTAAAGCTTCGTCAAGGGAGAAAGATCGAAGCAGGAACCGTGTTTTTAAAGACCAGAATGATTTTACTGGCACTTGCACTTTCAGTTATTTTATCTGAATATGCTGGCGGTGAATATGTTTTAGGAGCGTTTCTCTTAGGATTTTTCTTAAAAGCAATTGGCCTTGATGAACATAATGTCCATTTATTTAAAAATATCGGTTATGGTCTTTTTATTCCAATGTTTTTTATTCTTGTTGGAATGCAAATTGATATCATTCACTTTATTAAGCATCCAAATTTATTATTGCTAGTATTATTATTATTTATTTGCTTTATAGTTGTAAAAGTACCACTATTATATTTACTTAAATGGTATAAACCAAAAACCGCAATCACTGCAGTTATATTATCATCTTGCACGTTAGTTGTAGCGATTACTGCAAGTCATATTGGTCATCATTTAGAATTATTTTCAGCGGATTTTGGGGAAGCATTAATTTTAGCATCTATTCTCACAGCAATTGTTGCACCAATTATTTATGAAGTAAATTTCCCAAAAACGATAAAATTAATACGATTAAATGAAAAAGGGATAACATATGGGCGCACTCGAGAAATTATTAAGAAATAGAAATTTTATGGCGATTGCCGGTACAATTTTTGGAACAATCATCTATTGTATGACAGTCGTATGGATCTTAGATTTAGGTGAATTTTATGCTGGTGGAGTTACTGGTGTATCGCAATTAATTACAAAAATATTAGCAAAAATGAATATACATATCAGTGTTAGTTATTTGATTTTTGCGTTTAACGTTCCATTATTTATCATCGGTTGGAAACATGTAAGCAAACGATTTGCATATTTAAGTTTAACATCAGTATTATTGCAAGTTGTCATCATCTTTTTCCTTGAGTATTTGGTTTCGAAAGGATTTAATCCTTTTGTATCATTGAAAGATGAAAAATTATTGCTTGCAATCCTCGGTGGATTAGTAACAGGATTTGGTTTGGGAATTATTTTGCGCTTTGGCTCTTCATCTGGTGGAATGGATATTTTATCACAATTTATGGATTTGAAGTTTAAAATTCCATTTACCAATTTCTCACTTGTAGTTGATTTATTTATTATCATTTTTGGAGGAATTGTTGGTGGTAGTGTTACGATTGCTATTTATACAATCATTCGCCTTTTAGTTCATATTATCGTAATTGATAAAGTTCATACAATTTATCGTTATATGAAGGTCACTATTTATACAACCAAAAGAGATGAAATGCGTGAAGCTTTATTAAGTAAGTTTAACCATGGCATTACTATATATAAAGTTATTGGTGGCTATACTAATCAAGATAAATGGGTTTTAGAATCAATTTGTTCACGTTATGAAACTGAAGAATATCGAAGGATTGCGAAAAGTGTAGATGATCATGTATTTATTACCTATACATCAATTTCCGGAGTTGAAGGCTTCTTTAATCGTAATGTAATTGCATGAAAATATCATAATTGATTCTTGACATTTTTATAAAAATGATGTATTATACTTCTGTACATTTTTTTATCCCACAATTAGCCCGTTCATAAATACAAACAACTCCACTAAGTTTGTATAAATTAATAGGAGGAAAAAATGAATAAATCATACGTGCCAAGTGCAAAAGATATCGAACACAAATGGTATGTAGTTGATGCAAAAGATGTAGTATTAGGTCGTCTTGCATCTGAAGTTGCAGCTATACTTCGTGGCAAACATAAACCTACTTTTACTCCAAATGTTGATTGCGGAGACTATGTTATCGTTATTAATGCTGATAAAGTTGCATTAACAGGCAAAAAATTAACTGACAAATTATATCGTCATCACACAGGATATCCTGGTGGATTAAAAACAAGAACAACAAAAGAAATGCTTGAAAAACAACCTCAAAAAGTCGTTGAACTTGCAATTAAAGGAATGCTACCTAAGAGCAAATTAGGTAATGAATTATACAGGAAACTTTATGTTTATTGTGGTGAAGAACATCCTCATCAAGCTCAAAAACCTGAAGTTTATCATTTGAAAGGATAAGGTGAGTTAAATGGCACAAGTACAATATTATGGAACTGGACGTCGTAAAAGTTCAGTTGCAAAAGTTCGTTTAATACCTGGAACAGGTGTTATCACCATCAATGGACGTAATTTCGTTGATTACATTCCTTCAGCTGCAGTAAGACTTGACGTTTTACAACCATTAAACCTTACTGAAAACGCCACAAGTTTTGATGTTTTAGTTGATGTTAGTGGTGGAGGTATTTCTGGCCAAGCAGGAGCAATCCGTCATGGAATTACACGTGCATTATTAGAAGTAAATCCTGATTATCGACCTATCCTTAAAAAAGCTGGCCTTATTACTCGTGATCCACGAGCTAAAGAACGTAAGAAATATGGTTTAAAGAAAGCACGTCGTGCACCACAATTCTCAAAACGTTAATCACGA
>DATCKF010000090.1:0-2800 GCA_036562395.1 Bacilli bacterium | reverse complement strand
CACTAATTGTGATTGTTGATATGGAATTTGATAGGTGATTAATTCTTCATCTTTAAAGATGATAGATTCAATTAAATTAATTAAATTATTGAAGTTTTCACCAGTTTCCGCACTGATAGCGATAGCTTTTCCATATTCAAGAGGAACATTGAAATTAGGAAGCTTATCAATTTTATTAAAGACATAGATTATTGGAATATCTTTTACGCCAATTTCTTTAATAACTTCATTTGTGATGCGGATTTGATCATCATAATGAGGATTAGAACTATCAACAACATGTAGCAATAAATCAGATTCAGTTATCTCTTCAAGTGTTGATTTAAATGCTTCGATTAAATGGTGTGGAAGTTTATTAATAAAACCAATTGTATCGGTAATAACAAATTGATGATTATTTTCAAGTTTGATTAATCTTGATGATGTTTCTAATGTCGCAAATAACATATTTTCTTGATATACTTCTTTTTTGACTGCAATAGAATAACTTAATAGTTTATTTAAGGTTGTTGATTTACCACTATTGGTATAACCCACTAAACTAACGATTGGAAGATTATTAATTTTCCTTTTTTGTCTTTGAATAGCACGTTGAGATGTGAGGTTATCAAGTTCGCGTTTTCTTTTGGCTATTTCATCTGCGATATTACGACGGTCTAATTCAAGTTTTGTTTCTCCTAACCCTTTATTATATGCTCCACTTCCTGCACCACCAGCTTGACGTGATAAACCTTTTCGTAATCCGATTAATCTTGTTTTTAAATAATTGAGGGTTGCAATTTCAACTTGAAGAATTGCTTCTTTTGTATGAGCTCTTCTTTTAAATATTTCTAGAATAACAAATGTTCGATCATATATTGTAACTTCTAATAATTTTTCAAGATTAGTTATTTGGGCTGGTGAGAGTTCATCATTAAACACGACGACATCAGCATCATGATTATTGATGGCAATTTTTATTTCTTCGATTTTACCAGTCCCAACATAAGTTTTAGGGTTGATTTGTAATAGATTTTGAGTTACAGTATCAACAACTTCAATATTACATGCTTCGCATAATAATTGTAACTCTTCCATTTCAACATCAAACCCATCATTTTGGAGATTAACTCCTACTAAAACTGCTTTTTCTGCCATTAAAAGGCCTCCTATGCTAGCTCTTTAAGAACTTGAAATTGATATGTTTTTAATTTGAATTGTTTATTGATAATATAGATTCCAATTGGAACAAAGACTAATGATGTTACCGTTTCTGCTATTGCATATGCAAACCAGATGTAATTAACCCCAAATAAAGCAATAAGGATAAAAGCAGAAGGGATAATCATAATTACTTGTCTAAATAAAGTCATCATCAGTGACTTGAATCCATGACCAATGGATTGAAAGATTGTACTAAAGATAATTCCAAATGCACAAGGTATGAAGCACAAACTGATAATTCTGTATGCCCGATGTCCAATTACTTTCATTAAATCATTTGGATGAAATATTGCAAGAAGTAGATGCGGAACTGTTTGAAATATTATTACGCCAATTGTCATAATCATCAAAGAAATAATTAGCATATATTTAACAGTTGCCATAAATCTTTGTTTATTATTTGCTCCAAAATTGTATCCGAGGATTGGCATTCCTCCTTGCGTTAAACCAAAAATGGGCATGAAGACAAATGATTGAAGTTTAAAATAGACACCTAAAACATTAACTGCTGCTTCACCTTCTTCAGGAGTAGGGAAACGTTTATTTAATAAAGTATTGATAATTGTCGTTGTTACGGATCCTGTTGAGTTAATTAAGATAATTGGCAACCCAACTGCCAAAATTCCAAATACATATTGTTTCTTTAACTTAAAGTCCTTTAAGGAAATATTAATTTCTTGTTTTTTAAAGATAAAAAAATTAATGACAAATATAAACGATAAAAACTGGGCAATTACAGTTGCAATAGCAGCCCCTTGAACACCAAAGTTAAAATTGAAAATAAAGATTGGATCAAGAATCATATTGGTAATGGCTCCAAGTAATTGACTAAGCATTGGAACAATCATATTACCAATTGATTGCAAGATTTTGGATAGCGTAATTTCAAGCATAACAAAAATGGAAAACGTCATGACAACAGATAAATAAGAGTTAGCTAAATTAATGATATGTTGATTATCAGTAATTATTTTTAGAAATGGACGGACAATTGTTAATCCTAATATTACAAATAATATTCCAACAAAAATCGCCATGACAATACTTGTTTTTGCTGCTTGATCTGCTTCTTTATCTTTTTCTTCACCTTTTTTTCGAGATATTAAAGAGTTAACACCAATTCCAATCCCGATTGCAAAAGCTGTGAGTACCATTTGTAAGGGGAATGAAATGCTGACAGCATTTAATTCATTCGGTCCGATTTTCGATACAAAATAGCTATCAACTATATTATACAATGCTTGCACAAGCATTGAAAAAATCGCAGGTATACTCATTGTTAACAATAGATGTCCGATTGGTTTATCACCTAATTTACGACTATTCATAAAAAATCACCTTTGAATATTATAACATTAATTACAAAATCGTGTCAATTTATATTTTGATGATGTTAAATTCAAATTATAAACTAAATAAGCAAAAAAATACATATATTATAATAGGTGAGAAAATTGTCTAAAGCTATTATCTTTAAATTATTAAAACATAATAATTTAATTGATGAACGTAAGATTTTTGTTGCTGGTACGATTAAAGCATCTAATATTGATGATAATTATTACGATGGAAGATGCTTGGCTATTAAGAATAATCA
>DATCKF010000165.1:0-1912 GCA_036562395.1 Bacilli bacterium | reverse complement strand
ATTTTGCATATAAAGTAAGATCACTTTTTACAATCCTTTTAAAATCATATTCAACACTTAATTCTTCATCAAGATACCATCCCATAAAATGATAACCTTGTTTTTGGGGATTTGAAGGTTTTACTACTACTTTTCCATACGGAATTGTTTGCTTAGCAATTTCCGTGCCACCATTACTATCAAATGTAACTTCATAACTATTAATGTCCCATTTTGCATATAAAGTAAGATCATATGCTGGCATTTTATCGAAGGTTAAAGCTTTTGTATATTTATAATCTTCAAACCATCCACCAAATGTATAACCTTCTTTTGTAGGTTCATTTAATTCAATCTCTTCTTGATAATCTAAGATTATTTCTTCACCAGTTTCAAGAGTAATCTTATACTGTTTTACTTCCCATTTCGCATATAGTTTAATATCTTTATCAACAATACTATCCTTGGTAAAAGGTTGTTGATAATTATTGTCTAAGTACCAACCATCAAACTTATAGCCAACTCTTTCGGGGGTTGGTAAACTAAAACTTTCTCCTTCTTTTACAACCACCACATCATCAAGAGTATCAAAAGTAATTTGATATTTTTTTTCAAAGCAAGCTGTTAATAGGAATAAGAAAAAAAGGATTACAATGATTATTCGTTTGTTCATATTACTTCTCCTCATACTTCTAATATACTTGATATCTATTTAAAAAGCAATTAGCAAATATTGTAAAAAGATATCAAAAAATCCAAAGTAATGATATAATTATAAAGAGGTGATTTTATGATCCTAATTAAGAATTGCAAATATTATTCCAACCAGAAATTTATCAATGGAGATATCTTAATTGATAGAGATATCATAATTGATGTTGGTAATATCAATGAAGATTGCGGAAAGGTAATTGATGGAGAAGGAAAAATTGTCATTCCTGGTTTAATTGATATTCATATGCATGGAGCAATTGGATATAATGTGATGGATGCAAGTATTGATGACTTAAATAAAATTGCTAACTTTCTAGCTCATCAAGGTACAACTTCATTTTTACCAACTACTATTACATCCCGTGATAAAGATTTAATAAAAACTTTACAAAATATTAAAAATGCAAGTAACCCCAACATTATTGGGGTTCATATTGAAGGTCCATATATAAATAAGCAGAATAAAGGATGTCATGATGAGAATTTAATTAAAAATCCGGAAATTAAAATGATTGCTATTGCCAGAAAGGAAGTTAATAATCTTCACCTTCATTATACAATTGCACCGGAATTACCTAACGCCATAGATTTTATCAAAGAAGTAATAAAAAATGGTGGTACTGTATCGCTTGGACATAGTAATGCAACTATGGATGAAGCATTACAAGCAATAAGTGTTGGAGCAAATATATTTACTCATCTATTCAATGCGATGCGACCTTTACATCATCGGGAGCCCGGAATTATCGGCGCTGCGTTAAAATCAAATGAATTTGTTGAAGTAATATGTGATGGGATTCATGTTCATCCAGATATAATCAACCTAGTATATAAAATAAAAGGAAAGGAAAAAATCGTTTTAGTGACTGATGCAATGCAAGCCTGTGGATTAGGAGATGGAACATATAACTTCGGAGGATTTAAGGTGATTGTAAAAGAGGGGATTGCAAGGAAAGAGGATGGAACCCTTGCTAGTAGTACCTTAACAATTTTTAAAGCTTTAAAAAATGCAATGAAATTTCTTAACATCCCATTAGAAGAAGCAATAGATATGGCAACAATTAATCCTGCCAAGGCACTTGGGATTGATAATGAATATGGATCAATCGATATCAATAAAAAAGCTGATTTAATAATGTTAGATAATAATTTCAATATTGATAAAATAATCAATAAAGGAAAATTGATATAAAAAGAAAGTCTAAATTTAGACTTTCTT
>DATCKF010000023.1:0-5463 GCA_036562395.1 Bacilli bacterium | reverse complement strand
TCGTACACTAGATTATTTTAAGGGAAAAGATTTTGAAGAAGCTTGTTTGGAATCATTTAAAGAAATCCAAGAAATCTTATATAAAATATTTGGACCAACTAATATGTTTGATCATTTTACGAAAGTCCATAAATGGAATTTTGGGAAAGTTAAGTTGATTCATAGTTATAATGATTCTGTAAGAGGATATGAAGAAACTTTAAAATTTATCATCAAATGATATTGTCATATTGATAGTAAAATGACGGAAAGTAATCCGTCATTTTTTATTATTAATTATTTTGATGAGAATTTACATTTACCTTTTGTACAATCACTCTTCCCTCATCAACAACAAAATAATTTAAAGCACTATTTTGCATTTCATCCCAGAAAGAATATTTACTATCAAGTTTTGTAAGTAAACCTTTAATAACATGGGAATGGGTAACAATTAATATTCTTTTTCCAGGGTAATTATTTGCGATATTTATAACAGCGTTGTATATTCGATTTTGTAAATCTTGTGACTTTTCTAATCCTTCAACTTCATCACTAACAATTTTTTCAAAGATATCAACAATTTTCATTCCTTCGGCTTTTCCAAAATCACGTTCAATAAGTTGATCGCAAGTTATAATTTCACCTTGAAAGTTTAATTCTTCTTTAATAATTTCAGCTGTTTCATAGGCACGAGCAAGTGGACTAGAGATAATTATATCCCAATTGTTATCATGTTCTAGTAAATAATGGCCTAACATTCGGGCTTGTTTTTTTCCAGTTTCATTTAAATGATTATTGACAATTCCTTGAATTCGTTTTTCATTATTCCATTCTGTTTGGCCATGTCTTATAAAGCAAAAATATGTTTTCATCTTAATATCCCCTTTTTTAAAAATTATAACATAAAATCGGAAATTATGATATAATAAATATGTGAAAGGAATGATTTTTTTGCGTATAGTTGATATTATTATTAAAAAGAAAGAAGGATATTCATTAACTAACGAAGAAATCGAATATGTTATTAACGGTTATGTTAATGGTAAAATTCCTGATTATCAAATTAGTGCTTTATTAATGGCTATATGTTTTCAAGGTCTAAATCAAGATGAACAATTATCACTAACAAAAGCAATGCTTGAAAGCGGTGAACAAATAGATTTATCACGTTTAAATGGAATGTGTGTTGATAAACATTCAACCGGTGGTGTTGGTGATAAGACAACCCTCGTCTTTGCGCCTATCATTGCTTCATGTGGATTGAAGATTGCCAAGATGAGTGGAAGAGGTTTAGGTCATACTGGTGGAACTTTAGATAAACTTGAATCAATTCCTAATTTTACAATTACTCTATCTAGTGAAGAATTTCTAAAACAAGTAAATGATATTTCCATTGCGGTGATTGGACAAAGTGCCAATATTACACCAGCAGATAAAAAGCTATATGCCTTAAGAGATGTAACAGGAACTGTTGATTCAATCGGATTAATTGCTAGTTCAATAATGTCGAAAAAGCTTGCTAGTGGTGCTAAGTGTATCTTGTTGGATGTGAAAGTTGGAAAAGGTGCATTTATGAAAACCCCAGAAGAAGCCAAAAAATTAGCACGAGCAATGGTTGATATCGGTAATGGCTTTGGAAGAAAAACAGTTGCTGTTCTTACGAATATGGAAGAACCTTTAGGAATGATGGTTGGTAATAGTCTTGAAGTAATTGAAGCAATTGAAACATTAAAAGGTCATGGCACTGAGACATTTAATAAGTTATGTGAAACTCTGGCAACTGAAATGTTATTAATGACAGGAGTATCTCATACTCAAGAAGAAGCATTATCTTTAATTAAGCAAAAGATTCAAAATCATGAAGCTTTAGAAAAATTAAAAGAAATGATTATTTATCAAAAAGGAAATCCAAATGTTATCGATGATTATAGTTTATTACCACTTGCGAAAAAGGAAATCCCAGTTAAAGCAACAAAATCAGGATATGTGAAGGAACTTGATGCTTTAAAAATTGGCTTATCAGCAATGCTCCTTGGAAGTGGTCGTGAAAATAAAGATGATATCATTGATTTAGGTGTGGGAATTAAATTGAATAAAAAAGTTGGGGATTATGTAAATCAAGGAGAAGAATTATTAGTTCTTTATAGTAATGGCAAGAATGAAGATGAAGCGTACACAAAAGCATTAAGTGCTTATGAGATTGTTGAAAAACCAGTTACACCCAAGCCATTAATTATTGATATTATAAAATAAACCCAAGAAGAAGGGGGATAATAAATGCCAATTGATATTAGTTTAGTTATTGAACAATTATTAAGAGTTCTAGGAGCTGCAATAGTTGGAGCATTAATCGGATATGAACGTGAACTAAAAAGTAAACCTGCAGGATTACTCACATTTACTTTAGTTTGTGTTGGAAGTTGCTTATTTGCTATTCTCCAACAAAATATCGTTCTATCATCATTACAAATGATAAATGATAATCCTGAATTAGCCGAAGCCATTAAAGTAGATCAAGGACGAATTATTGCACAAGTTGTAAGTGGGATTGGTTTTTTAGGTGCAGGAACAATCATTCATACACGTGCGAATGTTAAAGGGATTACAACAGCAGCCCTTCTTTGGGTTGTATCTGCTTTAGGATTATTAATTGGTACTGGCGGAATATATAATTATCTTATTTCTGCTTTAACTGTACTTATCATAATCCCAATCTCCTATAGTTCTAGAATTTTAGGAGTACGTCTTACTAAAACGAGAAAAGTATTTCGAATAAGAATAGTTTTTGATGACAATTATGAAAAAGATGTTTTTGATAATTTATCATCTCAAGGGGTTACGGTTCGAAAAACTTATCTTGTTAATAAATTCATGAAAGATGATATTCACTTAAAAGAATCAATTATTTATTTTAGCTTACCAAAATCAAGGACATTTACAGAAGTGATAAATCAAGTCTCATTACAAGAATATGTATATAAAGTTGAAGAAGCATAATGTTTCTTCAATTTTTTATTGTAGCGAAAAGTTAATTTTGCCATATTATATAATAGGTATATAATTATTTTATCATAAAGGAATGAATGAGATTGAAAAATCAAGACCTTTATCAAACTTTAGAAAATATTGTTGGGATAGAAAATATTTATTTTGATGAATTATTAAAGAATCATACATATATCAAACTTGGTGGCAAAGCTGATGTCTTTATCACTCCAACTAATTATCAACAGATTTGTGAAATAGTGAAAGTAGCAAGAAACAATGATATTCCCATTACAATCATAGGAAATGGTTCGAAATTAATAATTCGTGAAGGTGGTATTCGTGGTATTATTTTTAGTTTTAAGAAATTAAAAAATATAGATGTTATTGATACTAATATTATAGCTCAAAGTGGTGCCGATTTAATTACTGTTGCTGATATTGCCTTAGAACATGAACTAACAGGTGTTGAATTTGCTTGCGGAATTCCTGGAACTATTGGTGGTGCAGTCTTTATGAACGCAGGAGCATATGGCGGAGAAATGAAAGATGTCTTAAGCAGTGTATTAGTTGTTGATGTTAATGGTAATTTAGTCAAAAAAGATGCGAAAGAATTAAAGTTAGATTATCGCTATAGCAATATTAGTGAAACTAAAGATATTGTCATTGAAGCAACACTTACCTTAAAAAAAGGAAATTACGAAGATATTAAAGCCAAAATGGATGAATTAACAATTAAAAGAAATGAACGTCAACCATTAGAGTATCCATCTTGCGGAAGTGTCTTTAAAAGACCCAATGGATATTATTCAGGTAAATTAATTCAGGATTGTGGGCTTCAAGGTTATCGCATCGGTGGTGCTGAAGTATCTAAAAAGCATGCTGGCTTTATTGTTAATGTCAATAATGCAACTGCAAATGATTATATTGCATTAATTGAACATATTCAAAGAACTGTCAAAGCTAAATTTAACGTTGATTTAGAGCAAGAAGTAAAAATTATTGGAGAAGATTAAAAAAATACTTTACAATAATTTCTAAATATTGTATAATTGAAGTACAATTGAATGATAAACGTCGAAGGATTTTTAGTAGTTATTATCATATTTTTTAGAGAGTATCCGGTTGGTGAAAGGATATAAATATATAATAATGAAATACACATCTGGAGTTTATCCGCGTGATTTAGCGATTAAATCAAACAAGGCTAGTTATCTAGTAAATTAAGGTGGTACCACGATCAATTCGTCCTTATATAGGATGAATTTTTTTATTAGGTGTCCTTTAATTTATTAGACTAGTAAATTAAGGTGGTACCACGATTAATTCGTCCTTATATAGGATGAATTTTTTTATACTATCTTAATTTACAAACTAGCAAATTAAGGTGGTACCACGGCTTTTTGTCGTCCTTAGCTTAAGGATGACTTTTTTATTTAAAAGGAGAGAGAAAATGATTAAATATTACAAATTAGACAGTTTACCATTAGAAATGCATAAGGTTAGGATTGTTCAAAAGATTAGATTAATTCCGATTGAGGAAAGGTTAAGGGCTATTACGGAAGCAGGAAACAACACGTTTTTACTTAAAAATGAAGATGTCTTCTTAGATATGTTAACGGATAGTGGTGTTAATGCGATGAGTGACAAACAGCTTTCAGCAATGATGATTGCTGATGATGCATATGCTGGTAGTGCAACATATTATCGCTTAGAAGAAAAGGTTAAAGAGATCTTTAATATACCTTACTTTTTACCTGCCCATCAGGGAAGAGCTTGCGAGAATGTGTTATCGGAGACATTTGTAAAACCTGGCGATTATATCCCGATGAATTTCCATTTTACGACAACCAAATCGCATATAACTAAGAATGGTGGAAGGGTTGTTGAATTTATTACTAAAGAAGGTTTAGAGCTAAAAAGTAATAATCCTTTTAAAGGAAATATTGATATTGAAAGCTTAAAAAAGTTTTTAGAAATAAATGCGAAAAAAGTTCCATTTATTAGAATGGAAGCAGGAACAAATTTAATTGGAGGTCAACCTTTCTCCTTACAAAATTGTGAGGAATTAAGAGCATTATGTGATGCATATAATATTAAGATGATATTAGATGCTAGTTTATTACAAGATAATTTATATTTTATTAAAACAAGAGAATGTTTTGGCTTATCAATTAAAGAAATAACGAAAAAGTTAGCATCATTATTTGATATTATCTATTTTTCTGCTCGGAAACTTGGATTTGCTAGAGGTGGAGGAATATGCTTTAAAGATAAAGGTGATTATGAAAGGGTAAGAGAATTAATACCTTTATATGAAGGTTTTCTAACATATGGCGGAATGAGTGTTAAAGAAATGGAAGCAATTGCTGTTGGTTTAGATGAAACTATGGATTTTGATATTATTTCTCAAGGGCCTCAGTTTATTGAATTTATGGTTAATGAACTTGATAAGTTAGGTATTCCTGTTGTCACTCCACCAGGAGGATTAGGTTG
>DATCKF010000016.1:0-2176 GCA_036562395.1 Bacilli bacterium | reverse complement strand
TTGTTGATTTATATAAAGTCATCGGCAATTTCTTGAAAATCAAACGCATGGATAATTATATGATTGAAATCTATGGAAGGATCTCGCAGATAAAAATTAGCCAATGAAAGAATATAAAGTTTATACAAGTAGCGCCAATTTATCAAAAATAAATAAAAAAAACATTTCGCATTTACGCAAAAATAATGAACGGATTAGTTTTTATACTGACGAAAAAAGCTTAAAGAAATTGCTTGAAGAGTTAGAAGATATTGAATACTATAACGTCATTCACAAGAAAGTTCGATATATATTACGAAAACATTTAATTACAATCATCAGTTTATTTATTATTGTCATCTTATTAATTAATCAAAGCATATCCGTAAGAGAAATAAGATTTATTAATTATAATACATATAATGAAGATGTTGAAGAGTTTTTGATGCAAAAATTAAAGAAGAGAGGACCATTTTATTATCTAAATGATGATTTAAATGATATCAATCATGAATTAAAAACAATCTTTTATCAATATGAATGGATAAGTGTGAAGAAAAATGGCGCTTATTTAGAAGTTGATATTAAGAAACTTGATAAATTTGATGAACCTGATGCTGATGATGGTACTCCTGGAGATTATTTTGCAAGTAAAGATGCAATTATTAAATTATATCATGTCAAGAAAGGTGTTGTCTTAATTCGAGAGTCCCAATCAGTTAGTAAAGGTGATTTATTAATTACTGGGAACTTAAAATATTGGATTGATGGCGAAGAATATATTCGCCCTAAAGGAATCGTCATTGGTGAAGTTTTAGAATATCAAGAAGTAAAAGTTAAAAAGAAAAAAGAATTAGAAATGAAGACTGGTAAAATCGAATCGAAAAATGTTATATCATTATTCGGATATCAATTTAAACGTTCTCCGAGTTTTCAAAATTATGAAGAAAAAGAAAAGGTAAAATTCAATTTATCAAATGTCATTACTTTTAAAAAAATGTATTTTTATCAAAAAGATATCATTACTATTACTTATACTAAAGAAGAAGCAATAGCATATGCAAAAAGCTTAATTGAAAAAGATTTTAATCCGGGGCTACATGAAGAAATAAAATTTATTGAATTACTCGAAACAATTGAAGATAAGGAGTATTATCATTTCCGGTTTATTGTGAAAAAGTATGAAAATATTGCCCAATTTGTTCCGAGAGCATAAAACTATTCAAGTAGACATTGAATAGTTTTTTTCATTTACTTCTTTATATCTTTCTTCATTCGTGATATAATATCTTTTAGAGGTGTTTGAATGTCATATATTTCTATTTATAAATTGCAAAATCCGAACCATGAAAGTTCTATTATTGGTGCAAATAATAAAATCATTTCCTTGATTGAAGAAATCATTGGATGCGAAATACTCATCAAACAAGCTGAAGTTAAAATAAGCGAAGAAAATCAACAACATCATGATATAATTATAAAATTACTGATTTTTTTAGAAACAATAATTGAAAATGATATCAGTTTTGGGCCACGTGATATAATCAATATTATCCAAAGTATTAAAGACAAACAAGATGAACAATTATTAAATCTTTATTTAAACAAGGAACTTATAATCATAAACTATTTTGGAAAACCTATTTATCCAAAAAGTTTGAATCAAGAAGCATATATTAAATCATTGCAACGAAATGAAATAACCCTTGCAGTTGGACCTGCTGGAACTGGAAAAACATATTTAGCGGTTTTATATGCGGTATCCCAACTTCGTCATAATCAAATCAAAAAAATTGTCTTAGTGAGACCGGTTGTGGAAGCGGGGGAAAGGTTAGGATTTCTTCCTGGCGATTTAAAAGAAAAAATCGATCCATACTTAATTCCATTATATGATGCTTTAGATGAATGTTTGGGCCCAGAAAATGTAACAAGACTTCTTGAAAAAGGAGTTATTGAAGTTGCTCCTTTAGCTTATATGCGTGGAAGAACGTTAGATAATGCCATCATAATATTAGATGAAGCTCAAAATACAACAACAACACAAATGAAGATGTTTTTAACGCGTTTAGGATTTAATTCGCAAATGATTATTACTGGTGATGTTACGCAAATAGATTTACCATCTCGTAGTAATTCAGGATTAGTAGAAGCAATAAATTTGTTAAAAGGAATTAAAGGAATTGGAATCACTTATTTT
>DATCKF010000013.1:0-3414 GCA_036562395.1 Bacilli bacterium | reverse complement strand
GTGGTACACTACTAAAAAATCTTGATTAATTGGTGAGAGTAATAAAGGTTATATATTCTTGCCCAGAAAAAGATTTTTTTTTTGGAAAAATTCTAATTAGGAGGAATTAGTATGTCCGAAGAAAAGGTATTTGGTTATTTGCCTGATGAAAACCCTAAGTTTTTTGAATTGATTTTGTTCGCTCTTCAACAAATTGTAGTTATGTTCCCAGCTACAGTTTTAGTTGCATTAATCACTGGCTTTCATGTATCTACTACTATTTTTGCTAGTGGATTAGCAACTATTGCTTTTATCTTAGTTACAGGTAAAAAAATACCTCTTTATTATGGTTCAAGTTTCTCATATATTGCTGCTATCACTTCAATTATGAGTGCTGAACAATTTGCTCATTTATCTTTAAATGAACGTATTTCTGTGGCTCAATTTGGTATTGTAATGTCAGGATTGGTTTCAATCCTTGCTGGGGTTATTGTTAAAAGATATGGTAAAAAATTAATCAATAAGATTTTACCAGCAACAGTTACTGGAAGTATTGCTATTATTATCGGTTTATCACTTGCAGGAAATGCATTAGCTAATGCATATTCTATTCCAGCGTATATTGTTGAAAATGGAACTGATTTTGAAAAATCAATTGCAACTAATTATGCATTTATTATTGCAAATGTTACTTTGCTTTCTACAATTTTATATTCAGTTTACCTAAAAGGTAAATTAAGTCAACTGCCAGTATTATTTGGTTTATTAACAGGTTATTTAACAGCTGTTGTAATCCAAGCATTTACTGGCATTATTTTTGTCAATTTTAAGACATTCACAGATAAAAGCATCTTTGAATTGCCTGTCTTTACACTTCCAAAACCGACATTTGCTGCGGTACTGGCAATCATGCCAATCGCTATAGCTACCATTCCTGAATCAACTGCTCATATTTATCAATTAGATATTTATGTGAAAGATTTGGCAATGAAAAAAGGTGTAAAAAAAACATATGATATTGATAAACGTTTAGGCCACAATTTAATCGGTGATGGTCTTGGAGATATCATATCAGGTATGATTGGTGGACCAGCAGGAACCAACTATGGTGAGAACATTAGTACCATGGCGATAACAAAAACATTCTCAGTATCCGTCTTAATGGTTGCATCGATCATTACCATGGGTATCGCTTGTTTTACACCATTAATTAATGCGGTTTATTCAATACCTAATGCCGTAATCGGTGGTCTATCGATTTACTTATTCGGTGTCATTGCTGCTCAAGGTGTCACAATAATGATGGACAAGAAAGTTGATATGTTCAGTGCAAGAAATCTTGCAATCATTTCTGTCATCTTGATTATCGGCCTTGGTGGAAGCTTCCAATTTCCTAATGGTATGATTCCATTCTTTGGTATGGAATTACCAGCAATCGCAACAGCTGCAGTCGTTGGTATCTTACTAAACTTACTGTTAACAATTGGATATAAAGAACCTGTAGAAGAATAATGATGTAAAATTGCGACTAATTATAATTAGTCGCTTTTTTTTTTTAAAATATTAGATTATAGTTAAATGTTCAATTAAAATTTTTATGCCAATTATAATTAAAATGATTCCTCCTAATAGTTCTGCAGTACTTTTATATTTGCATCCAAATTTGTTTCCAATAATAACTCCTAGAAATGATAGAGCAAAAGTAACAATACCGATAATAAATGAAGCTATTAAGATATCAATTTCTAAGATTGCAATGGTAATTCCAACTGCTAATGCATCGATACTAGTTGCAATTGATAATATAAATAACTCTCGATAACTTTTTTTATCACATTCACTATCACAATTTTTATTTCTTGACTCATATATTGCTTTTCCACCAATTATTAAAAGAATCATAAATACTATCCAATGATCAAAATTTTTAATATATTTTTCAAATTGCCCACCTAATAACCATCCTAACAAAGGCATGATTGCTTGAAAAGAGCCAAAAAATGAAGCAATAATTAATGACCACTTAATATCTATTTTTTTCATATTTAGACCTTTACCGACAGCTACAGCAAATGCATCCATTGATAATCCGACTCCAATGAATATAATTGATAATATTACTTCCATTATTCCTCCATAAATACTTATTGCAATAAAAAAGACCACGTATAGTAAAGTACTATACATGAGTCTCGCTATTTAATACAAGCCAGACTAAACAGTCAGAATGTTGACTTGTAACATTTTCAAAGGATGTCAGCTACTCCCTCACGACTTATTAAGTTTACCAAATTTCTTCATATTTGTCAACGATTCTTTAAGATAAATAGAAATTCTTCATATAATATTAGCAGTAATAAAATCTCTTTTCGGTTATATAAATCAATTATATTAATATTTCCTCTTCTTCTCCATTAATAAATTTAAAATTGGAAAATCTTATTGCAAAATAAAAAAGTCTTTATAATACTCATATTCTGCAACTAAAGGTTGCTTGTAAATTAAAATAATGTTAGTATAATAGAAGTAAGCATATGGGAGATGATAGGGTTGTTAAATTTAGTGGAGATAGGAAAATACATTGTAAAGTTAAGGGTAGAACATAATATGTCGCAACAAGAATTAGCTGATGCTTTATATGTTACTCATCAAGCAGTATCGAAATGGGAAAATGGAAAAGCTTTACCCAATATTGAAATATTAGTTTCTCTTACAAAATTATTTAATATCACAATTGATCAGTTAATAAGGTGCGGGATAGATGAAAAAGATGACATTACGCAATTACTTAACACTTATCCTCGTGAATATATTCTTCATCAATTACTTCAAGGTAAATTAAAGTTTGAAATAAAAGATATTTTATATCTTTTAAGTAATTCTGAAAGAGAAATGATTCTTAACATCAAAACCAACTAACTCAAGTCGCTCTGTTTTTAACATACTACTTCACCTCTTTTTGCTTTTATTCTTTTTTCTATTTTCTTCCTAATCATACAATCTCAAATAAATCGAAAAAAAATCTAACCTAGCAGTATGGTGTATCTACACCTGGATAATCTTCAGTAATATAATCTTCATCATGAACTATTGTTATGTTATCTGGTTTCTTAATAGTGATCATTTTCCAATAAGGTACTGAAGAAACTCTACATGGATTCGCCTTATATTCATCTATACTTATCATTAATGACTCCCCACTTTCTTCACTTAATACTGTCACTTCCGACTTAAAATTAAATTCTTAGTTTCATTTCTTACATAAGTACTTCAATGTTTTCACAATTTGTATTTCAAGTTGAAAATCTTTAAATACTTTAACTATATACTTGGAATATAAAATTCCTCTTTGATATGTTCCAACAAACACATATCAAATGACAAAATAAGTCAATTGTATTTTCAACCGTTTCATATTTCTCTCATTTCGACATC
>DATCKF010000160.1:0-4425 GCA_036562395.1 Bacilli bacterium | reverse complement strand
ATTAAAAATTGTTACAAGAATTATTGCTTTAATTTCTTTATCATCATTATTAACACTTACTACCAAACCAACTGATTTAAATAATGGGCTTGAAAGTGTTTCAAAGCCATTAAAGATTTTTAAAGTAAATATCAGTATTCTTTCAATGATGATATCAATTGCCTTAAGATTTATTCCAACGCTGATTAATGAAGCTAATCGAATTTTGAAAGCCCAAGCATCACGTGGCGTCGATTTTAAGGAAGGAAAATTTAGTGAGAAAATAACCCAAATTATCTCATTATTAATTCCAATGTTTGTAATAGCTTATAAAAGAGCTGAAGATCTTGCTAATGCGATGGAAGCAAGGGGGTATATACCTGGTGCCGAACGTTCAAAATTGAATGAATTACAGTATCGTGCAAGTGATTATATTACATATGTTTTTACATTCATCATTTTAGTTACTGTAATAACCTTAAAAATTGTCTTATGAGATACAAATGTATAACTGTATATGATGGCACCAATTTTCATGGCTTTCAAGCCCAAAATGATTTAAGAACTGTTCAAGATGAAATTGAAAAAGTTTTAATAATTATTCTAAAACATAAAGTTCGAATTAATCCGGCTGGAAGAACAGATACGGGAGTACATGCATATGGGCAAGTATTTCATTTTGATACAAATATCGTAATGAAGGAAGAAAATATGCGTAATGCTATTAATTCAAGATTACCTCGCGATATTTATATCAAGAAGGTTGAAATTGTTGATGAAGCATTTCATTCCCGTTATTCGGCGTTATCGAAAATATATCATTATATTATCGATTTTGGTGAATATGATCCAATTCATCAAAACTATCGATATTATTATAAATATCGTGTTGATATCGATAAAATAATTGATGCTGCAAGTATTTTTGTTGGAGAGCATGACTTTAAATCATTTACCAAAAATCATCACCTTGATAATACAATTAGAACAATTTATAGTATTGATTTTGAAATAAAAGAAAAATTAATGACAATTAAATTCCATGGTAACGGCTTTTTACATAACATGGTCAGGATAATTGTGGCGATGTTATTAGAAGTTGGTCGTGGAAGATTAACAAAAGATGATTTAATTGAAATATTAAATGCTAAGAATCGAAAACTTGCCCCCAAACTTGCCCCACCATCTGGTTTATATTTAATGGAAGTAAGATATTAAAAAGCCTCTTAACTTTTAAGAGACTTTTTTTGCTTCTTGATAAATAATTTTTGAATTATCATAATGATAAATAATATTAAAATATTAAATAATACAACCATTGCTCCAGTTGGTAATCCCCAACCATAACTTAAAACGAAACCAAATAAAACTGAAATTTCGGAAAAGATGATGGAATATAAGCAAGTATTCTTAAATGAATTACCAACTAAAATACTTGATGCAACTGGAATAATCATTAGTGCAGAAATAAGTAAAACTCCGATTATCTCCATGAAAATGGATATGAATAAAGCAAGAATCACGGTGATGCCAATTTGTAATGATTTTACATTAACTCCAGACACTTTCGCAAACGTTTCATCAAAGCAAAGGGTAATAATCTGTTTATAAGTAAAGACGATGAAAAGTATTATAAATAAAGTTGTTCCAATGATGAGGATTAAATCGCCTTTACTTACAGTAAAGATACTACCAAAGAGAAGGGAGTTTGTCAGATTTTGTGCTCCACCTTCACTTGCAGCAATGAATATCCCTGATAAAGCAACACCTAAGGATAAGACAATTGGCATTGATAATTCTTTATAATTTTTATAAAATCCCCTTAATTTTTCAATTAATAAGGTTCCGATGACGGAAAAGATAATTCCAAGCCATAATGTTGAGATATAATCAACTAGATGTGTATTTCTTAAAAGCTTACTTAAGAAAACTCCTAAAGTTGCTCCTGCAAGTGAAAAATGGCTTAATGTATTAGCAATAAAGGATAAACGTCTGATTACAACAACTGTCCCAATCAAAGGTGCAAGAATACCAACTAAAATTGCAGCAACCAGTGCGAAACGTAAATAATCATAATTCGGATTCAATAAAGTTTCAAAGAATTCTCCAAGAAATAATGTCACTTTTTATCACCAACTTTGTAAAATGAATAATTTAGAAATTCATCAAGTTCTAAATAATAATCAGTAAGATCATGAGCAAAGTCTTTATCATGTGTTATTAATATA
This sequence comes from Bacilli bacterium, assembly GCA_036562395.1. GTDB lineage: Bacteria > Bacillota_I > Bacilli_A > ML615J-28 > CAG-698 > DUOT01. The sequence goes on along the minus strand of DATCKF010000160.1, from coordinate 2,218 downwards.
ATGGTTATATGTTGCTCTTTAAGACCTTTAAGGATTTCATGTAATACTTGAAGATTAGCAGTATCAATTCCTACTGATGGTTCATCAAGAACTAATAATTTAGGATTATTAATTAATGCTCGAGCAATAAAAACCCGTTGTAATTGCCCACCACTTAAATTGTTAATGTTATCATGATAAAAACGATTTAAATCTAGTCGATTGATTATATTATTATAGTAAGAACTTTTGCGAATTTGATGATAGGTTGTGGAAAGTAATTCTTTAACGGTAATTGGAAACTCATAATTAAATTCCGACTTTTGAGGGACGTATCCAACATTGAACAGTTTCCGATGCTGATTAATGTCAACATCATCAAGGAAAATCGTCTCATTAGGAACTTTTAAAATTCCTAAAAGGCACTTGATAAGTGTTGATTTTCCACTACCATTTTGGCCAATGATAGTTAAGAAGTCCCCAGAAGCAAGCGAAAAATTGATATTACTTATTACTGGCTTTTGAGAATAAGCATATGTTAAATCATTTACTGTTACTCGCATTCATCCACCTCTATTATTTTGATTTTAACATAATTCCACTTTTTAAACAAGGAAAATCTTTATTTTTTCTAAGAAGTATGAGATAATATATATATAAGGAGAATAAAAATGAAAGGTCTATTTATAACATTTGAAGGAACTGAGGGAAGCGGCAAAACTACAATAATAAATCAAATCCGCGATTGCTTAATGAATCATGGTTATCAAGTTATCCAAACACGAGAACCAGGAGGAGGAGTAATTGCAGAACAAATTCGAAATGTCATTTTGAATGTTGAAAATACAAAAATGGATCGAATTACAGAAGCACTACTTTATGCAGCCAGCCGAAGACAACATTTAACGGAAATTGTTATACCACATTTAGAAAACGGTGATATCGTTTTATGTGACCGTTATTTAGATAGTTCCTTAGCATATCAAGGGTATGCTCGAGGAATTGGAATAGATAAAGTATATGATATAAATCAATTCGCAATTGATGGAATTTTGCCAGATCTTACAATTTATATTGATGTTCATCCGCAAATTGGTCTTGATCGAATTACGAAAAATCATCGTGATCAAAATCGTCTCGATTTGGAAACGAAAAATTTTCATGAATTAGTATATAAAGGTTACCAAGAAGTGATTAATCGCTTTAAAGATCGCATTGTTAGAGTTAATGGTGAACAAGATATCAATAAAGTATATGAAAACGTTAAAGAAATAATCTTTTCGTTTTTGGAGAGAAGACATGTTTCAAAATCTTAAAAATTTACAACCAGAAGTTTATAAATTAATATTCAATAGTTATCAAAAGAATCGTTTAGTCCATACTTATTTGTTTGTTGGTGAACAAGGAACATTAAAAGAAGAAGCAAGTAAGTTTTTTGCATCCTTGTTATTATGTGAGAATGAAGGGGCTTGCGGAAAGTGCGAACAATGCCAAAGCATTATGGAAGACAATAATCCCAATCTTTTCTATATATATCCCGATGGACAAACTATTAAGAAAAATCAAATTGTCGATTTAGAACATGAATTTTCTTTAAAATCTAATCAAACACGAATCTTTATCATTAAGGATATCGATAAAGCAACCTTATCAAGTGCTAATTCATTATTAAAATTTATTGAAGAAGTAAATGAAAATTGTTATGGAATTTTAATCACCGAAAATATTGATAATGTTTTACCAACCATCAAATCAAGATGTCAAGTCATTCATTTTAAGCCATTTAAACGAGAAATTGTCTATGAGAATTTAGTTGCAAATAAAATCAATAAAGATCTCGCTTCCGCAATCTCTCTTATTACCACTAATCTTGATGAAGCAACTAAGCTTACAAATGATGAAGTAATGATTAATATGGTTGGGCTTGCAAAAAAAATGATGATGAATCTTGAAAATAATAATCTTGCATTATCAATTATGAGTTCGGAAGGTAAATTATTATTTCGTGAAAGTAAAGAATATCATGAATATTTTTTGGATATTCTAATTGCTATGCAAAATGATAAAATAAAAACTTTAGTAAATGATAATAATTTAGTTTTTAAGAGTTTTATAAAACAAATTCCAATCCATTATGATATAAATATTGAAATAAAAATATTAGAAATTATGATGGAATTAAAAAAGAAAATAAGGTATAATTTAAATATGGAGTTAGCATACCTACAGATGTTAATAG
>DATCKF010000155.1:0-3154 GCA_036562395.1 Bacilli bacterium | reverse complement strand
TATTAATCGGCTTATTATTGTTATTAAGTGGATGTAGAAACGTGGTGAAACCAAATGAAGGGCAAATAACCCTTTATTTGGATGAAGAATTTACGCAATACATGAACTATGAAGAAATTCCATCGTTTACTCTGACATTTTCTGGAGTTATTAATACTAGTGATGTTGATCGGATAAAAACTTATCAAACAATTTTTGCTTCTAATGATGATCTTAAATTAAGTGGGATAATCAGTGACTTATTTAATAGATATCAAAATCGTATGGAAGTTGTGATTGTTGAAGTATTGGAAAACCGAAAAACAGCACGCCTTAATACTTACGAAGATGGAGAGTTAAAACAATTAAACTACCCAACCGATGATGAAAAAGAATATTATGAAGTCGCTTATATTGATCTTGAAAATGGTTTGAAATTAACCTTAGATTATCGTCGCTTTATAAGTAATGGCATCAATTATTATGTATGGCGTTATACAAGTCTTATTGGAATGTCAATATATTATCCATTAATGGTTATAAATAATAATGGCACAAAAGAATTTGTCATTTTAACTCTTCCCAATTTGGTGACATTTCAAGTAGGACCGCAATTAAAAGCTAAAAATGTTATCAATGATAAAAATTATCTTGCCAGTCCGACATTTTATTCATTTGAGTATTTAGATAAGTTTGAAACGTTTGATGAAAAAAAGCAATATGTCATTGATTATTATGTTAATGGATATGAAGGATATTTTGAAGGTGATAAGTTACTTTTTACTTATTTAGGTGTCAAATTTAAAGTAACATTTAATGATACAAATTTTTATATTGAATTCGTGGAAAAAGTATAAGCATTCTCTTGGAGAATGCTTTTTTAATCATAAGACAAGCAAGAATTCAATATTATATATTGGTGATTGGCTTGCATAAACGACAGATTAATTATGTTTTATTATTTGCGATTATCATTTTATCGCTATTTGGACTATTAATGGTATATAGTGCAAGTAATGTTGTGGCATCATATAAATTCAAAGATCCTTATTATTATTTTAAACGTCAATTAGGATTTTGGATAATTGGTATTACGATAATGATCTTTTTTATTAAATATGATATTCGTAATTATTATAAACATATAAGTACCATCTTTTTTATATGTTTATTACTCTTGATATTAGTTTTAATTCCAGGGATAGGAGTTGTCCGTGGCGGTGCACGTAGTTGGATTGGAATCGGATCATTTTCCATTCAACCTTCAGAATTTATGAAATTGGGGTTAGTGGGACTTCTGGCCAAGTATTTAAGCAATAACTATCAAGATATGCATAATGCGAAAAGTTTCTTTATGGTCTTAGGCTTAATCGTCTTAATTTTTTTAATTATCATGTTACAACCTGATTTTGGAACCGGACTAGTAATTATGGTTTCATGTATCCTTTTATTATTTGTGTCTGGTGCACCAATGAAATATTTTGTCATTCTTGGATTTTTAGGAGCTGCAGGTGCGTTTGTTTTAATTATTAGTGCTCCTTATCGAATTGAAAGAATAACTGCTTTTATTAACCCATGGCAAGATCCACTTGGAAGTGGATTTCAAGGTATTCAAGCTCTCTTTGCAATTACTCCTGGTGGTTTATTTGGTCATGGTTTTAATCAAAGTATGCAAAAACATTTCTTCTTACCAGAACCTCAAAATGATTTTATCTTTGCGATTTTACTTGAAGAATTTGGTCTAATAGGTGGGGCGATAACTTTATTCTTATATTTTTTAATTATATATAAAGGCATTGAAATTAGTTTAAGTGTTGATGATAATTTTTTAAGATTTTTAAGTCTTGGTATTTCTTTAAGTTTAGCTGTGCAAGTGTTAATTAATATTGGGGTTGTCGTTGGTTTACTTCCTGTTACCGGCATTACATTACCGCTATTTAGTTATGGTGGCTCATCGCTCGTCTTGACACTTGCAAGTTTAGGAATTTTAGTCAGTATTAGTAAATACCAGAACTATGACTATAGGTGATATATATTATGAAAAAGATCTTAATTGTCGGAGGTGGAACCTTAGGTCATATTTATCCGATCTTACCGGTTGTTGAAAAGGTTAAGGATAAATATGAATTTTCCTTTATTGGAACCAAAACAGGTTTAGAAAAAGATTTAATTCAAAAAAATCCTTCCTTTAAACATAAATATTTTTTAGATATGCAAGGATTTAAACGGAAATTAACTTTCGAAAATATTAAAACAATTAATAAATATTTTAAATGTTTCAAAGAAGCAAAGAAGATTTTATGTGATATTAAACCTGATTTAGTTATTGGTATGGGGGGATATATTAGCGGAGTTGTTGTAAGAGTTGCCAAGAAATTAAAACTGAAAGCAATCATTCATGAACAAAATAGTGTTTTAGGGCTCGCAAATAGGTTTGTTGAAAGGAAAGTTGATGCTGTATTATTAAATTTTCCATTGCAAAAGCCACTCAAGAATAAAAATGTGAAAGTGATTGGCAATCCACGTTTATCAGAAATATATGAAAATAATCGTTTGAAAAATGAGAAAAAGCATCACTTAGTTGTGGTAGGGGGAAGTAGAGGAAGCAAAGTAATTAATGATACAATTATCGAATGCATTCCGGAATTAAAAAAACATAACTATCATCTTGATTTAATTACCGGAAATAAATATTATCAAGAAAATGAGAAGATTCTAGAATCTTTATGTTGCAATCAAGTTCAAATTATCCCTTTTACAAACGACCTCATTTCATATTTAAAAACAGCAAGTGTTGTCATTTCCCGTAGTGGTGCCACAACATTATCAGAAATTATTGGCTTAAGGAAAATTGCCATCTTAATTCCTTCACCAAATGTCACCAGTAATCATCAGGAATTGAATGCTGATGTCTTGGTAAATAAAAACTGTGCAGTAAAAATATTGGAAAAAGATTTATCAAAAGAGAAATTAATTGATTTAATATTAAAACTCGAAAATGATTATTTTTTAAGAACACAATTTGTTACCAATATGATGAATCATTTTAATTTTCAAGCTTGTAATGATTTTATTAAAGAAATGGAAAAATTTTTATGAAAGATATTATTGCCTTTATCGAAAAGAATCATCTTGGAGAAGTTCATGTTAATAAGACATTTAAAGAGTTAACGAC
>DATCKF010000154.1:0-3072 GCA_036562395.1 Bacilli bacterium | reverse complement strand
TATTAATTTATCATAATTTAACTTTAAACTTTTTAAATTTACATATCAGTATTATTTTGACTAATGAGAAGTTGTCATGGTAAAAATAGTTTGATAATCGGAGAGATTAAGCCCCCTCCTATTATATTTTTTGAGATAACTGTATCTAAATTAAAGATTTCCCAACATTGATATAACAGTTTGTAAGCGTAAGATTTATTCCATCATTCTGCGACAAACGACAATAAATCTCAGTTCTATTATTCTTAAGAATATTAATTAATGTTCTACTTGTTCTATTTGATGATTCATTAATGAAATAAATAACTTTTTTAATATAATTTAAATACCTCCTCACCTAATAGGCTTTTGGAGGTATTAAAAGGTCGGTTATTTAGAATTAATTACCTATTTTTTATTAAATTATTGTAATCAAGATAAGACTGATCACATTCTGTGGTAGTCGCATGTTTAGTAACTTCCATTGACCTCACTTATGGGTTGCCTAAAACAGAATCGTTGTATACTATATCTTTTGGTCCATATTTTATTAATCAATCTTTCCATACGCTATCATATTTATACTCTATTATATTTACTACATCTAGTCTTTTATCAATACCCCATTATTAAACTAGTTAAATTTAATCTGTTTTTACAATCACTTAATATAACATCAATAATCTATATGATTACTATTGCATAATTCAATGAATCATATTTTTATTTTCTATATATCTAAATATGTTAATAACATATCAGTTATCTATAGCCATATCTTGACATTAATAAAAAGGCAATTACTTGCCTTTTTGTTAAAGATCTAATTTTAATGGTGAATAATTAGGATCTTTAGCTGCTTCATTTTCACTAAGGATTTGGGCAACTCTTGTTGAAGCGGCTGCTGCAATAGCACCAACAATATCATCTAAGAAAGTATGACATTTATCCTCTCTTTTGCCTTCTTCATTTAACCTTCTTACTACTCCAGGTTTATTAACATCAATATCCCCAAAGTTTGTTTGCCCGATTACCCCATAATTACTAGCAATATCGAGTCCTAATATTTCATCAATTCCAAACATACCAAGGTCAGCTTTCATAATCTCTTGAATTGGACTACGAAACTTTCCTTCTTCTGTCAAGCGATCAATTTCAATACTTAATTGAACGATATGAAAAATATCACGGAATGATAAAATCTTTTCGACACTTTCAATGCATAATTTCATTGAAATATTATCATTATATCGAGCTTGTTGATGATATGCTATTTCCGCAATCTCTTGAATCGTTACTCCTCTTTCTAATAAACGATCACGGTTGAGACGAAACATTTCTTCCCGTGAAAAGTAAACTTTAGGTTTCATTAAATCCTCCTATTTTTTACAATTACTGTTTTTCCTTTCCCATTTAAATAATCTTTAACACTCATTAAATTCTTACCTTGCGGTTTTAATTCTGTAAATGTGATTGATGTATTCTCACCACAAGCAATACTAAAACTATCTTTTTGAACATCAACGATTGTTCCGGGATTTTCATGATGTTTAATGTTGCTTATTTTACTAGAATAAACTTTCATAATTTGGTCATCGATTGTAAAATAAGCACCAGGATTACTTGCAAGTCCTCTTATTTGATTATAAATATCTGTAGCATTTTTATTAAAATCAATAACTTCATCTTCTTTTGTTAAGTTATATGCATAACTTACTAAAGATTCATCTTGTTTTATTGGTTTGATATTTCCCTTTTCAATATTATCTAATACTGGTAAAATCATTTCGGCACCAAGTTCTGCAAGCTTTTTAAATAATGAATCAGATGTATCATCATCGGCAATCGGAATTTCTTTTTGTGCAATAATATCACCTGCATCCATTTTCTTTGCCATATACATAATGGTAATACCAGTTGTTTTTTCACCATTGATAATTGCTCTTTGGATTGGTGCACCTCCTCGATATTTTGGAAGCAATGAACCATGGACATTAATAGCTTTATATTTTGGATATTCTAATAGATTTGTTCCAACTATTTGTCCATATGCTGCGGTAACGATAATATCAAAATCAAGTTTAAAAATTTCATCTGCTTCTTTCCGAATATTTAAAGGTTGATATATTTTTAATCCATGTTCTAAAGCAACTTGTTTTACAGGACTATATTCAATTATTTTTTTTCTTCCAACTTCTTTATCTGGTTGAGTAACCACAAGAACAATTTCATGTTTTGTTAATAAAGTTTTAAGAATGGTTGCTCCAAATTCTGGGGTTCCCATAAAGACAATTCTCATTTTACATCACCTTTGGGTATCTTTGAAATGTAATATTCAGTTTTGTATCATTAAAGTTTTTAATCGCATCATCTAATACTTTTATAACGCCTTGATAATTTTGATGTTTAATAATTAATTTAACACCTTGTTCTTTAAAATCATAGGTAGGACCTAAAATATTTTCTTCACCGATTAAGTGTTTTAAGGCTTTGCGATAATAATAGGCAAAATGAAACATTTGTTTATATGGTCCAGTAATGATAATTCGATTCATCTCAACAAACGGTTCATAATTTAACAATTTTCGGTTATTAAGTTCAAAATTATAGAAAGTATCATAATCATTAATGATTGCATTTTTGATTGCATAATGATTGACATCATAAGATTGAATGATACATACTTCTTTATTCGTCATTTTCGCAATCAAATTATATGTATATTCAGCACCCCGATAATCATTTGCATGTAAATAACTATCGATATATAAAAAACTTACAACCTTAATATTATCATAATTTACTTTTTTTGTCAAAGCATTCGTCCCAATTATAATATCAACAGTATTTTCTTCAATTCCTAAAATAATTTTATTATAATCATCTAAAGTTTTAATATTATCAGCATCAACTTGCATGATTCGAGCTTGAGGAAATGCCATACTAATTTTATGATATACTTGTTCTAAACCAAATCCATAACTGACAATATTTAGAGAACCACATTTATCACATGCATGATAATGTTCATTTTGATATCCGCAATAACTACACCTTGCAATATCTTTACTTTTATATAATGTTAATGGGACA